>JAEUKU010000010.1 GCA_016794075.1 Rhodospirillaceae bacterium | reverse complement strand
CGAATCGAGGCTTGAACCCGCTTGAAACCCCGGAAAATGGCCCAATCGCGCCCTTGCCAGCCGCCCAAAGGGGCGGCAATAGTCCGGCCATGACCCAGCTTGCGGCCGACATCCCGTCCGGAAATCGCGGCGGCCTTGGTGCCGACATGGCCCGCCCGCCCAGCCGCGCCTTCGGCCGGGTCCGGCTGCGCACGCTCCTGGTCATCCGCTGGGTCGCCGTCGCCGGCCAGGCCCTGACCCTGCTGGTGGTGCATTACGGGCTCGGCTTCCCGCTGCCGATCGGCTGGACGGGTGCCACGGTTGCGGCGCTGGCCGGAGCCACCTTGGCGGTGCAGCTGCGCCGGCGCCAGTCGGAGCGCCTGACCGACCGCGAATCGGCGCTCTATTTCGCCTTCGACATCGTGCAGCTGGCGGTGCTGCTCTATCTCACCGGCGGGCTGCACAACCCCTTCTCGGTGCTGATCCTGGCGCCGGTCACCGTCTCGGCGGCCGCCCTTTCCTACCGCAGCACCATCTGCCTCGCCTTGCTCGCCGCCGCCTGCCTGGTGGTGCTCGCCATCGTCCACCTGCCACTGCCCTGGCCGGACGGCAGTTTCCATGTCGACGACCTGTTCGTCGCCGCGCTCGCCGTGGCGCTGATCCTCGCCATCATCTTCCTCACCTTCTACGTCTATCGCGTGGCCGAGGAATCGCGCCGCCTATCCGACGCGCTGGCGGCGGCGCAGGGCGCGCTCGACCGCGAGCAGCGCCTGTCGTCGCTCGGCGCCCTCGCGGCAGCCGCGGCGCATGAGCTGGGTTCGCCCCTGGGCACCATCTCGCTGATCGCCAAGGAGCTGGCGCACGAGCTGCCGGTGGAATCGCCGCATCGCTCCGATGCCGAGTTGCTGGTGAGCCAGAGCCAGCGCTGCCGCGACATCCTGGCCGAGCTGTCGCGCCGGCCGGACCAGAAGAAAGATCATTTCAGCATGTTGCCCGCGGGCCTGCTGGTGGAGCTGGCGGCCGCGCCGCACAGCCGGCCGCATGTGGCGCTGCGCATCGAGATGCAGCCCGATCCGGCCGAGCCGCAGGATCCGCTGATGCCGCGCCGGCCGGAGATCATGCACGGCCTCGGCAATCTGCTGCAGAACGCCACCGAATTCGCCCGCGAGGAGGTCAAAGCGACCATCGCCTGGACCCGCACCGAGCTGGTGGTCACCATCGCCGATGACGGGCCGGGCTTTCCGCAGGACGTGCTGCGGCGGCTCGGCGACCCCTATCTCTCCACCGCCACGGAAGGGCTGGACCAGGCCCATCGCCAGGGCGATCATATGGGGCTCGGCATCTTCATCGCCCAGAACCTGCTGGAGCGGACCGGAGGCATCGTCAGCTTCCGCAACCACGATTACGGCGGCGCCGAGGCGCGCGTCGCCTGGCCTCGCGCCGCGTTCAAGAATGGGAGCCTGCAAGAATGACCGACCCGCAGAAGAACCTGCTCATAGTCGACGACGACACCGTCTAACGGCAGCGCCTGGCGATGGCGATGGAAAAGCGCGGCTTCGCGGTGCGCCAGGCGGAGAGCGTCTCCTCCGGCATCGCCGCGGCGAAGAGCGAGGCGCCCGATTACGCGGTGGTCGACCTCCGCCTCGCCGACGGCAGCGGCCTCGACATCGTGACCGAGATCCGCAACGTCAACCCGGATTGCCGGGTCATCATCCTGACCGGCTACGGCAACATCGCCACCGCGGTCTCGGCGATCAAGCACGGCGCCGCCGATTACCTGCCGAAGCCGGCCGACGCCGACCAGGTCGAGGCCGCCTTGCTCGACCACAAGGAGGCCCTGCCGCCGCCGCCCGAGCAGCCGATGACCGCCGACCGCGTGCGCTGGGAGCATATCCAGCGCGTCTTCGAGCAATGCGACCGCAACGTCTCGGAAACCGCGCGCCGGCTGCGCATGCACCGCCGCACCCTGCAGCGCATCCTGGCCAAATACGCCCCGCGCGGATAGGTCCGAGGGACCGCAGATCCGAGCGCCGTCCGACCTCTTTGACTACTGCCCGGCGCGCGCCGCCGGCAGCGGCCGCGCGCCGAGCGGAATCATGCCGTCGATCAGGCGGCCCTGGTAGAGGGTGATGCCGAGCTCGGCGCCGGCCTGCAATCCCGCTTCGTCGTCCAGGCGGCACAGCACGATGCGCTCGCGCCCCACCCGCGCCACCGCGGCCTTCAGCGCCGCGCCGCGCTGGCCCCGCACCTCGTCGGCGAGGCTCGGCGTGTAGGCGAGCTTGATGAAATCGAAGCCGAGCCAGGCGCGGTCGATCAGCGGCAGGCTCAAGGGGTGCAGGCAGTCGATGACGATCTTGTAGCCGCGCTCCTTCAGGAAATCGCGGGCGAAGAGGTATTCCGCCGGGTCGTTGACCACGTCCAGCATCGGCAGCTCGATCGCCAGCGAACCGCGGTCCTGCACGTTGGTCGACCTGTCGAACTCCATGAAGTCCGGTGCCGTCGCCGAGCGGACGTTGAGATTGAGCGCCGCCCCTTTCAGCATCGGCTGCATCTCGCGCCGCGTCATCAGCGCCAGCATGCGGCGATCGAGCGCCCGGGTCAGGTAGCGGAACAGGTAGTCGTCGGCGGTGATGTTGTGGCCGGGCAGCAGCGTCTGCGCCAGGTAGTACATGGAGAAGTAGAGCTCGTGATAGATCTTCTCCGGCCGCATTCCGGGGATGATGGCGCAGACGTCCTGGCGGCGCAGGATGTTGGCGAGGTCGGCCTGGGCGATGGCGCGCTCGATCTGCTCCAGCTGCGCCGGGCCGATGCCGCCCGGACGGAGCCCGCCGGCGGATTCGGCGGCCGCCTCCGCCGCGAGCTTGCGCGCGGCGTCGAGGTCCTCCACCCGGCGCAGCAGCGCCGCGTAGTCGCGCTCCAGGTCATACCAGGCGCAGAAGCGCGCATCCTCCGGCACGCCCTGCGCGCCGGTGAACAGCGGGTCCTCGGAGAACAAGGCGCGGATCTGCTGCGTGCAGGCCTCGGTCTCGGCGGCGCTGGCGCCCTGGGCCAGCACCATCAGATTGTTGTTGTGCAGCTCGAAGATGCTGGCGTCGAAGCGGCGAACCAGCGGCTCGAGCGTCTTGCGCGCGATGCGCAGGTGATGCGGGCGCTGGTGATAGGGGCGCAACAGGCCGAGATGAATCTCGCAGGCGAGGCGGCCGGCGCGATGGCGCTCCAGCCGCAGGACATGGTCGCGCAGGATCTCCTCGTGGCTCCGGCTGCGCGGGTCGCGTCGCAGATCGCTGGTCCACTCGCTCATGCGGCGCGGTCCCTCACCTCCGGTGCAGCCACCAGCCGGTCTCGTTGATCGAGAAGACCGGCTCGTAGTGGCGGATGGAATTGGCCGGGACGACCGAGGAGATCTGGTTGTCGAGCAGCATCGGCTCGTCGCCGACATAGACCACCAGCACGGCGTGGCCGATGCGCAGGTTGAGGTCCTTCAGCGCCACCACCCGCATGTCCTCCACCGGCACGCCCAGCGCCTTCAGCGCCATGTATTTGGAGATGGCGTAGTCCTCGCAATCGCCGTTCTTCTTCAGGAACTGGTACGGCGTCGCCCAGTAATCCTCCTCGCCCCAGTTCTTGATGTCGAGGATGTAGCGCTTGGCGTTCATCGCCCGGTGCACCTCCTTCAGCTGGGTCTGCAGGTCCTTGCCCTGGAGCCCGGCGATGAACTCCTTCCAGCCCTTGGTGGTGCAGGTGGCGCTGTCGCAGGTCTTGGCGCCGTCCTGGAAGCGATCGACCATGCCGACCCATTTGGGGAAACGCGTCACCTTCTTGGAGAACAGCTCGATCGAGCCGAAGATCTTCGGGTATTTGCGCGCCTCGGCCGGCGCCGCGGCGGCGAGGAAGCCCAGCGCCAGGGTGAGCGCGAGAATAGCCCGCGCCGCCCGCCCGGTTGTGGCCCGGCGGCGGTCGCGCAGCCCGTCCCGCTGTTTCGAATCGTGGCCCGTCGGCGCCATGGCGTGTCCAGTCAGTGGCGAAAATCTAAAAATTTGAGATTAATACGGCGTTAATTGGCGGCATCTAGGGTCCTATGTTAGCGTGCCGGCGGGCGCCGACCCGCGGACAAAGCGGCAACAACAGGAGTGGGCATTGGCTGAGGTCGGAACCGGCGCGGAGCATGGCCTGTTCGAGCCGTTGCGGCCGAAGCGCGGCTTCGATCCGAGGATCGTTTTTCCCGCCATCATCCTGGTCCTGCTCGGGCTCATCGGCGCCTGGGCCATTTTCCAGTTCCTGGCCAACGAGCGCGACCGCGAGCTGACCCAGTGGCAGGTCCGCCTCGGCATCGTCGCCGACAGCCGCGCCGCCGAGGTGGAACGCTGGCTGGCCGGCAATCTCGCCGAGGTGACGGCGATCGCCGACAACGAATCGGTGCAGGTCTATGTCGGTTCGATGGACGAACTCGCCAGCGATCCGGAGCAGCAGGACGAGGTCGAGAGCTTCCGCCAGTATCTGCGCAACCTGCTGCTGGTCGCCGCCCAGCGCGGCGGCTTCGGCACGGACCGCAGCGACGACCAGCCCAGCTTCAACCAGGAGACCGCGCCCGGCACCGGAGGGCTGCTGATCGTCGACAAAGCGGGGACGATCGTCGCCGCCTCGCCCGAGGCGCCGGCCTATGTCGGCGCGCTCAAGGATTTCGTGGAATCGAGCCCCGCCGCCGGATCGGCGGTGGGCCCGCTGCTGTTCGATGCCCAGAAGCAGGCGACGATGACCTTCGTCGCGCCGCTCTTCGCGGTGCAATCGGCGCGCGACGCCGCGGCGCAGATCGGCTGGGTCGTCGGCGTGAAGCGGGTGATGCCGGAACTGTTCCCCCTGCTGCGCCAGCCGGGCGACATCAGCCGCACCGGCACGACCACGCTGCTGTCCGGCGACGCCACCAAGGCCCATTACCTGTCGCCCATCGCGCGGCCGGGCCAGGCGGTGGAGCCGGCCGGCCTGGCCATGGAGAAATCGACCCCGGATCTGGACGCGGTCTTCGCCCTCGAGGCCGGCGACGGCTTCGCCGCCGACCGCAAGGACTACCGCGGGCGCGAGGTCCTGGTCGCCGCCCGCGCCATCGACGGCAGCCCCGCGGCGGCGCCCTGGGTGCTGATGTACGCGGTCGACTATGCCGAGGCGCTCGGCCCATCCGAATCGCGCGCGCGCAACCTGGCACTGATGCTGGGCCTCGGCCTGCTGCTGATCGCGGTGGCGATCGTCGCGGTGTGGCGCCACGGTTCCTCGCGCCGGGCCTCGGAAGCAGCGGAGAAGTTCCAGCACCTGGCCCAGCAGTTCCAGGCGCAGAAGGATCTGCTGCAGCTGGTGACCGACAGCCAGCCGACCAGCATCTTCATCCTCGACCAGCAGCATCGCTACCGCTTCGCCAACCAGCAGGCCAGCCGCGCCGCCGGCATCACGCCGGGCGAGATGCTGGGCAAGGACATCGACGCCGTGCTCGGGCCGGGGCGCGCCCGGCGCTACACCAAGCTCAACGACCAGGCGGCCGAAGATTCCGTGGCGGTCACCGACGTGGCTCGGATCGAGCACGACGGCGCGCTGCAGGTGCTGCAATCCGAGCATATCCCGCTCAAGGGCCGCTCCGGCGCCGCGGCCGGCGTGCTGACCGTCGAGCGCGACATCACCGACGTGGTGACCGAGCGCGAGAAGCGGGCGCGCACCCTGCAGAACCTGGTGAAGACGCTGGTCGGCGTGGTCGACCGGCGCGATCCCTTCGCCGCCAACCATTCGATGCGCGTGGCCAAGGTGGCGGGCGCGGTGGCGCGCGAGATGGGGCTGTCCGAGGTCGAGATCGACACCACCGAGATCGCCGGCAACCTGCTCAACCTCGGCAAGATCATGATCCCGCCGGAGGTGCTGGCCAAGACCGGCGACTTGACCGAGGACGAACGCCGCCTGCTGCGCAACTCGGTGCAGATGAGCGGCGACATGTTGCAGGACATCGAATTCGACGGCCCGGTGGTCGATACCCTGCGCCAGGCGCAGGAACGCTGGGACGGCAGCGGCCAGCCCAAGGGCCTCAAGGGCGAAGCGATCCTGGTAACCGCGCGCATCATCGCCGTCGCCAACGCGCTGGTCGGCATGATCAGCGACCGCGCCTTCCGCCAGGGCATGTCGATCGATTCGGCGATCGAGATCCTGTTCAAGGAAGCCGGCAAGGCCTATGACCGCCGCGTGGTGGCGGCGCTGGTCAACTACCTCGACAACCGCGACGGGCGCACGCAGATCAGCGCGACGCTGCCCTCCGCCGGTTGAACGCCCGCGTCCTAAGGCAGTTCCCCGTCAAAGATCCGCGCCAGGCGGCGGCTGGCGGTCAGCGCCACGCCGAGGATGAGGCTGCGGCGCCTATTGCCGTTGATCGACGCGGTCGCCGATTCGCGCAGCACCGAGCCGCCATGGGCATCGGCAACGATGAGGCCGACTTCGCCTGGCAGCAGTTCCTGCGGAAACGTCGGCTCGACGGCGAAATAGAACCGATCGCAGTACTCAAGATAGTCGCGCCATTTGCGGTCGGCGGCGAAATCGGCGCGCGAGGATTTGATCTCGACGATCACCACCTGGCCGGCGCCGTCGATGGCGAGGATGTCGGCGCGGCGGCCGTTGCCCAAGGTGTATTCGGCGAGCGCCGCATAGCCCAGCCCCTCCATCAGGCGGACGACGCCGCGGGCGATGCGCGCCGCGGCGGCCGGGCGCTCCGGATCTGGATCGGTCATGCCCGCATCCTGCGGCGCGGGGGCACCGCCCGCAACCGCGAACCGGCCCAGCGGCGGCGGTCACGCCTTGTCGCGGGCGATAGCCCTGTTTATCAGTCTTGCGATGAGCGATTTGCGCGCCACGCCGCCGGATGGCGAATCCGATCCTGCCCCGGGCGATACCTTGGGCGTGCCGGCCGCGGCGGTATCGCGCCCGGGCGTCCTCAGCCGCGCCTGGCGCCGCGGCAAGCAGGTTGCCGCCCTGCTGCTCGCCGGCAGCATCGCCCTTGCCGCGCTCTACGCCGTCGTGCCGCCGCCGCTCACCCCCCTCATGGTGCTGCGGCTGTTCGAGGGCGAGGGCATCCGCAAGGACTGGACAGCCTATGACGACATGTCGCCGAACCTCGTCCGCGCGGTGATCGCGGCGGAGGATGCCCGCTTCTGCGAACATTGGGGCTTCGACTTCACGGCGATCCGGCGCGCGCTCGAACACAACGAGGAGTCCAAGCGGCTGCGCGGCGGCAGCACGATCAGCAACCAGACGGCCAAGAACGTCTTTCTGTGGCCGGGCGATACGCGCCTGACCCGCTATGCGCGCAAGGCGATCGAGCCCTATTTCACCATCCTCATCGAGCTGATGTGGGGCAAGCGGCGGATCCTGGAGGTCTACCTGAACGTGGTCGAATGGGGCCCCGGCATCTACGGCGCCGAGGCGGCGGCGCAGCACCACTTCAACAAGCCGGCGAGCAAGCTCAGCCAGCGCGAGGCGGCCCTGCTGGCCGCGGCGCTGCCCAATCCGCGCCGCTACAATGCCGGGAATCCGGGCTCCTATGTCAGCCGGCGCGCCAACACGCTGCAGCGCCAGATGGGCGATGTCGCCGATCCGACCGGCACGCCCTGCCCCTGAGGCTGCCGGCAACTCCAGGTATTGATCAGGACTGAGAAACATACCAGATATTGTGGAGCACAGGCATTTGCCGGCGCCATGCTCCCGCCTATAGCGGAAAACAATGCGGTCTCGGCTGCGGCGCCGCGGCCGGTTAACTATGATCGCCTTTGAAATTACACGACGAAATTGTGCCATAAAGGAATTATCCACGATTTGATCCCCATCATGCCGTTTTGCACAGCAATCGGCAGCCAAACCACCCGATGAACCAGGGCGAGCAACCCGCGGAACCGGCCTCGCAGCTTGCGGCCGAGCACGCAGCTCAGGCGATCGACGGCGCCGCCCGGCCAGCGGCCGGCGAGCCCTTCGCCCTGGAGCAGCGCCGCACCCGGCGCATGCTGGCGACCCTGATCCTCATGGTGCTGGCCCTGACCGTGATCGCCGCCGGCCTGGCCAGCTGGTACCTCTACCGCTCCGAATATGCCAACAGCCGCCTCAACCTGGAGCGCGTCGCCCATGCGGTGTCGGAGCAGACGGCATGGGAGCTGCGCCAGCTCGACACCGTGCTGCAGCTGGCGCGCACCTGGCTCGGCCGCTCCGACAAGCTGGAGGCCAGCAGCACCTCGCGCCTGCAGGAGCGCATCCAGCCGCGCCTGATCGGCCTGCCGGCGGTGCAGAGCGTCATCGTCAGCAATGACGGCGGCACGCTCCGCATGGTGACCCGCGACAGCATGGCGGTGCCGATCACCGGCTTCGACCCGCGCCCGCTCTACCAGTTCTACAAGGAGCATCCGGAGGCAGATCTCACCATCGGCGCGCCGTTCCAACTGGCCGGCGTCGAGACCTGGGCCTTTCCGGTCAGCCGGCCGATCATCGACAAGAGCGGCAGCCTGCTGGGCGCGGTCACCCTGGTGGTCGACGCGCTGGTCCTCGCCGAACGCTACCGGCTGGTCAGCCCGGCGGTCGACAACCGCGTGGCGCTGCTGCGCTCCGACGGCATCCTGCTGATCGACGATGCCGGCAATGCCAGCCTGGTGACGCAGAGCTTCAACATGGCCGCAGCGCCGAACCTGGCGGGATCCGGCGCGCGCGAGGACTGGATCGCCGCGGACGGGTCGCAGAGCCTGGCCTATCTCCGGCCGCTGAAGGATTTCCCGCTGGTCGTCGCCGTGTCGCTGCAACGTTCGATCGTCGCCGACAAGGTGCAGCCGAGCCTGCTGCTGATCTGCGCCGTCACCGCCGCGGCCGGCCTGGCGCTGGCCGCCATCGCCCTGCTGTTCGGCCGCCGCGTGCTCTCGAGCCAGGCGAACCTGGCGCAGCAGCGCGACTTCGTCAGCCGGCTGCTGGATTCGGCCGACGTCATCGTGTTCGTGCAGGACATCACCGGGCGGGTGATCCGCTGCAACGCGGAGGCGGAGCTGCTGGGCTATGCCGCCGCCGAACTGCTGTCGCTCGACCCCTTCCTGCACCTGGTGCCGCGCGAGGAACAGGCCAAGGTGACGGCGGCGCGGCGGCGATCGCGCGCCGGCAGCACGCCGGAGCCCTATGAATGCCACCTGCTGACCCGTCAGGGCGAGCGGCGCCTGATCCGCTGGTCGACGACGCAGGTGCCAGACCCCAACGGCCGTCACAACCTGGTGCTGAGCGTCGGCACCGACGTGACGGAAGAGCGCCGCCAGGGCGACGCCATCGCCCGCAACAACGCCATCATGGACCGCGCGCAATCGATCGCGCACATGTGCTACTGGAGCGCGCGTCCGGAAACCGCCTCGGGGCAGTGGAACGACTGGACCTTCAGCTATTCCGCCAACGCCATCGAGGTCTACGGCTACACGACGGATGCGATCGACGTGCCGCTGGAGCAGTTCATCCAGCGCTTCGCCCATCCGGACGACCAGGGGCCGATGGCCGATCACTACCGCGCCTTCTACCAGGGCGAGAACGAGCGCCTCGCCTTCACCTTCCGGCTCAAGCAGCCGGGCGGCGGCTATCGCTACATCCGCGATTTCGCGGAGAAGCGCCAGGAGGCGAACAGCGGGACGGTCGAGATCATCGGCATGTCGCAGGACGTGACCCAGCAGATGGCGGCCGACGCCATGCTGCGCGAAAGCGAGATCAAGCTGCGCCGCGCCCACCGCCTGGCGAAGCTGTGCTACTGGACCTACGATCCGATCGCCTCGGCCCATGGCGGCGGCGATTCGCTCGCCTTCTCCGGCGACACCGACGAGATCTTCGGCGCGCCGGTGGAGGAGCTCAACGCCGCGTCGGTCAGCCCGCTCATCGCCATGGCGCATCCCGACGACCGCGACGGCGTGCTGGCGGAATGGCGGGCCTTCATGGTCGCCACCGAATCCAGCCACACCTTCGAATACCGCCTGTGCCGGCGCGGCGGCGAGATCCGCGACGTGCGCGTCTCGGCCGAGAAGGTGATGAGCGAGCACGGCGCCGTCGGCCAGGTGATTGGCGTGGTGCAGGACATCACCGACCGCAAGCGCAGCGAAATCGCCATGGCCCGCAACGAGAACCTGCTGCGCCACGCCCACCGCCTGACCCGCATCGGCTACTGGGTGTGGGAGCCGCGCGACGTGGCGCAATCGGCCGATCACGGCTGGCTGCACGTCTCGACGGAATTTTCCGACATGCTGGGCGTAACGCCGGAAGAGGTGCCGCTGGAAGAGACCGAACTGGTCCGCAAGTTCAGCCATCCGGAGGACATCGACTCCGCCATTCAGGCGGTCGAGCCCTTCGTGCTGCGGGCTGCCGACCGCTACAGCGTCAAGTTCCGCGCCCGCAAGCCGGGCGGCGAGATCGTGCACCTGCACATGGATGCCGAGCGCGTGCGCAACGAGCATGGCAACATCCTCTACGAGGTGGGCGTCGCCCAGGACGTGACCGAGCAGCGCCAGCGCGAAATGGAGCTGATCACCGCGCGGCGCGCCGCCGAGATCGCCAACCGGACCAAGACGCAGTTCCTCGCCAACATGAGCCACGAACTGCGCACCCCGCTCAACGCCGTCATCGGCTTCTCGCAGCTGATCAAGGACCAGGCCTTCGGCGACATCCCGGAGCGCTACCTGACCTATGCCGACGACATCAACACCAGCGGCAAGCTGCTGCTGGCCCTCATCAACGACATCCTCGACATGTCCCGCATCGAGGCGGGCCAGCACAAGCTGATCGAGGAGGTGATCTCGCCCGAGGCGGCGATCAACGATTGCGTGCGCATGGTCGCCGCCAAGGCCGCCGATGGTGGCGTGCGCCTGGCGGTGGAGAACAAGGGCCCGCTGCCGGCGCTGAAGGCCGACGAACGCGCGCTGAAGCAGGTGCTGCTGAACGTCCTCTCCAACGCCGTCAAGTTCACACCGCAGGGCGGCTCGGTCACCATCGCCGGCCAGACCCTGCCCGACGGCAGGCTGCAGGTTGAGATCTCCGACACCGGCATCGGCATCGCCGAGGACGCGCTGAAGGAGCTGTTCCAACCCTTCCGCCAGGCCGATGCCTCGATCAGCCGCCGCTTCGGCGGCACCGGCCTCGGCCTCGCCATCTCGAAGAAGCTGATCGAGCTGCATGGCGGCGACATCGTGGTCGAAAGCCAGTCCGGACGCGGCACGCTGGTGATGGTGCGCCTGCCGGCGGAGCGCCTGGCCCAGGACGCGGGCGCGACGCGGCTGCAGGCCTAGAGCCCGCCCTGCGACGGATAGCGGTTCTCGACCACCAACACCCAGGGCCGGTCGTTCGCCAGATCCAGCCGGCCGGCCGCGTCCAGCTTGCGCAGGGTCTTCGACACCGAGTTGCGCACATTGCCGCCGATGCTCTCCAGCGTCCCATCCGCGACCGCGACGACGAGGTCGCAGTGCATCGGCGTGCCGTCGGGGATGGTATCGAAGGCGGCAATGCGGGCCCCGGCGCGCGGAGCGCAGATGAGGTCGCCCGGCCGGGGGGAGAACGCCGTCACGTCGCGCAAGGCGAAACGGGCGCCCGGCTCGTCCTGATGGCGGGCGATGGCGCGCAGGTAATCCGCATGCAAGCCGCTCGGGCTGAACTCGCCCTCGGCGACGCCGGATTCCAGCATCAGCCAGGAGATGAAGGCGGCCGACCAGGGCTTGTCGCAATCCTTGCCGGACCAGTCCTCCCCCACCGCGCGCCAATAGGCGGCGATGCGCGGGCTGCCGCGCCGCTCATCCTCCCACACGCCGACGGGATCGATGCGCTCGCGCCCGCCGTCGTGGTAGATGGTCTGGCCGCCGAAGGCGTTCCATTCGGCCGCCGCCAGTTTTAGGATGTTGCCGCGCACCAGCTGCGGATCGACCGCCGGCCGCGGCGGCACCACGGCGCAGCCGGCAAGCCCCAGGACGAGGCTGCCCCACAGAACCCGCCGAAAGATCCGCCGAATCATGCCGTCCTCCCTGCCCATGCACTCGCCGAGCCTGTCATGAAGCTGCGCATTTTGGCAGTGGGTCGGGCGAAGACGGGGCCCGAGGCGGCGCTGATCGCCGAATATGCCAAGCGGCTGCATTGGCCGCTCAGCCTGGAAGAGGTGGAGGAACGCCGCGCCCTTTCCGGCCCGGAGCTGAAGGCGCGCGAGGGGGAATTGCTGGCCCAGGCCCTGGCGCGGGCCAGCTCGAAATCCGCCCCAAAATCCGCCCAAGAGCGCGCCGGCCGGCAGATCCTGGTGGCGCTGGACGAGCGCGGCAGATCGCTCGGCAGCCGGGAGTTCGCCGGCAAGCTGGCGGCCTGGCAGGACCAGGGGGCGGCCGAGGTGGCCTTCGTCATCGGCGGGGCGGACGGCCTGGCCGAAGCGCTGCGCCAGCGGGCCGATCTGGTGCTCTCGCTGGGGCAAATGACTTGGCCGCACCTGCTGGCGCGTGCCATGTTGGTGGAGCAGATTTACCGCGCCCAGCAGATCCTGGCCGGGCATCCCTATCACCGCGACTAGGCCGGCGCTTCGCGGGGCCGGCCGCCCAGGAGTGAGACATGCGCGCCCTGCATCCCCCCTTGCGTCCCCCCTTGCATCCCTGGCGTTTCGTCCTGCTCGCCGCCCTCGCCGTCTGGCTCGCCGGCTGCCTGGACGAATCGGAGCACCCGGTGGCCGCCGCCGACCCAGCCCAGGAGGATCCCCGCCTGTGGGGCGCCTGGCTCAGTGTCATGGAAGATGGGTTTACCGTCGTCCACGTGCTGGCGACGGAGGACCACAAGCTGCGCGTCATCGCCATCGACCATGATGTCGAGGGCATCGGCAGCGAGCCGGATTTCTACGACGCCTATCCTTCGAAACTCCCCTCCGGCGACTATCTGAATGTCCTGGTCACCGGATCGGAGACCGGATATCTGATCGGCAAATACGGCTTCGACGGCAAGGACAGCGTGTCGATCGCGTTTCCGGCGGAGTCGGCGCTGAAGGCGGCGATCGAGTACGGCGCGCTGCCGGGACAGGTGACCGACGAGGGCGGCGTGCTCGACCTGCGGATCACCGCCACCCCGGAGCAATGGCAGGCCTTCCTCGCCAAGGCGCCGGCGGATTTCTTCAACGAGCCGATGACGTTCGCGCGCGTCGGCCCGGCCTATGTGAGCGAGTAAGAGACCGAGTGAGTAAGAGACCAAGGAAACGATGACCGGCTTGAACACGCGACCGAAACCCGTAGTCCTGTGCATTCTCGACGGCTGGGGCCATCGGCCGCAGCCCGACCATAACGCGGTGGAACAGGCGGCGACGCCGAACTGGCATGCCTTGATGCGCGATTGCCCGCATGCGCTGATCGACGCTTCCGAGCTGCATGTCGGCCTGCCCGAGGGGCAGATGGGCAATTCCGAGGTCGGCCACATGAATCTCGGCGCCGGCCGCGTGGTGATGCAGGACCTGCCGCGCATCGACCAGGCGATCGCCAGCGGCGAGCTCGCCCGCAACCCGCTGCTGCATGATTTCATCGCCAGGCTGAAGCGGAGCGGCGGCATTTGCCACCTGATGGGCCTGCTCTCCCCCGGCGGCGTGCATTCGCACCAGGACCACCTGGTGGCGCTGGCGAAGATCGTGAGCGCCGCCGGCGTGAAGGTCGCGCTGCATGGCTTCCTCGACGGCCGCGACACGCCGCCCAGCAGCGCCAGGCAATATGTGGCCGAGGTGGCGCAAACCATCGCCGGCCTGCCCGGAATCTTCTTCGCCACCATCGGCGGGCGCTATTTCGCCATGGACCGCGACAAGCGCTGGGAGCGGGTCGAGCTCGCCTATGACGCCTTTTTCGGCGCGGCGCCCTATCGCGCGGCGGACGCCAATGCGGCGGTGGCGGCGGCCTATGCGCGGGAAGAGACCGACGAATTCGTCAAGCCGACGGCGATCGGCGATTTCGCCGGCATCCAGGACGGCGACGGATTGCTGATGGGGAATTTCCGCGCCGACCGGGCGCGGCAGATCCTGACCTGCCTGCTCGATCCCGCCTTCGACGGTTTCGCCCGCAAGCGGGTGGCGAAGTTCGCCGCGGTGCTGGGCCTGGTCGAGTATTCCAGCGCGCTCGCCAAGTTCATGC
Organism: Rhodospirillaceae bacterium; assembly: GCA_016794075.1. Lineage (GTDB taxonomy): Bacteria > Pseudomonadota > Alphaproteobacteria > Dongiales > Dongiaceae > Dongia_A. The sequence goes on along the minus strand of JAEUKU010000010.1, from coordinate 5,453 downwards.
CCTGCCTGTTCCCGCCGGCGGAGCTGACCGAGACCCTGGGCGAGATCGTCGCCAAGGCGGGCTTGAAGCAGCTGCGCATCGCCGAGACCGAGAAATACGCGCACGTCACGTTCTTCTTCAACGGCGGCGAGGAGCGGCTGTTCGCCGGCGAGGAGCGCATCCTGGTGCCGTCGCCGAAAGTCGCGACCTATGACCTGAAGCCCGAGATGTCGGCCTATGAAGTGACCGACAAGCTGGTGGCGGCGATCGAAGCCGACAGCTTCGACCTCATCGTGGTCAATTTCGCCAACACCGACATGGTCGGGCATAGCGGCGACCTGCAGGCGGCGATCAAGGCGGTGGAGGCGGTCGATCGCTGCCTCGGGCGGCTGCGCGCGGCGGTGGAGGCCAAGGGCGGCGCCCTGCTGATCACCGCCGATCACGGCAATGCCGAGATGATGCAGGATCCGGTCACCGGCGAGCCGCACACCGCGCATACGCTGAACCGGGTGCCGGTGATCGTGCTCGGCGCCGGGGCCCGCCGCGTCGTCGACGGCAGGCTGGCCGACGTGGCGCCGACGCTGCTCGAGCTGATGGGCCTGCCCAAGCCGGCGGCGATGACCGGCCGCTCGCTGCTGACGCCCGGCGAGGATTTGCGCGCCCGTGCCACGGCCTAGCCATCGCCGCATCGGCCTCGGCGGCGCGCTCGCCTGCGGCCTGGCGGCGTGCTTCGCGTCGCATGCAGCAGCGCAGAACCCGGCACCCTCGCCGCGCGAACTGCAGCAGATCCAGGAACAGATCGACCAGGGGAAGATCCAGGCCAACGAGCTGAAGCGCCAGGCCGACCGCCTGGCCAAGGACGTGGCCAAGCTGCAGACGCAGCTGATCCGCTCCGCCGCCGAGGTGCAGGCGGCCGAGGACGAGGCGAACCGGCTGGAAGAGGAGCTGTCCGGGCTCGGCGCGCAGGAAGAGGCGCGCGGCGCCGAGCTGGAGATCAAGCGCAACCAGCTGAGCCGCACCTTGCTGGCGCTCGAGCGGCTGTCGCTGCGCCCCGCGCAGGCGGCGTTCTTCTCCGACCGGCCGGCGGTCGACGAGGCGCGCGCGGCGCGGCTGCTGGCGGCGGCGACGCGGGCGCTGGATACGCGCGCCCGGCTGCTGCAGAGCGAGCTGGCGCAGATCCAGGAGCTGCGCGAGGCGACCGCCGCCAAGCAGGAGGAGCTGGCGGATTCGGTGCGCAAGCTGGCGCAGCAGAACGCCCAGCTCGGCCAGCTGCTGCAGGAAAAGGCGAAGCAGCAGGAAGCGACGCTGCAGCAGACCGCCGAGCAGAAGAAGCGCCAGTCGCAGCTCGCCGCCCAGGCGAAGAACCTGAAGGAACTGCTCGACCGCCTGGCGGCGGCGCAGGCCGAAGAGGCCGCGCGCCAGGCCGCGCTGGAAGCGGCGGCGCAAGCCGAGGCCGAGGCCGCGGCGGATGCGGCCGATGATACGGGTGCCGAAGACGGCGCAGCCGAAGCCGCCGGAGCCGGGGAGGTGCAGACCGCCGCGCGCACGCCGCAGCCCGACCTGGGCGCCGCGCTCAGCACGCCGCCGCCCGCCGATCTGCGCGGCTTTCCCGCCCGCGGCGGCAGCCTGACTCGGCCGGCGCGCGGCGACGTCGTCGCCGCCTTCGGCCAGCGCACCGATGCCTTCGGCGAGGGCAAAGGCATCGTTTATGCTACCCGCCCGGGGGCGCGGATCGTAGCCCCCTATGATGGCCAAATTGTGTTCGAGGGGCCGTTCCGCTCCTATGGCCAAATATTGATCATCGAACACCGCGGCGGCTATCATACGGTCCTGGCGGGGCTCGCCAACGTCGCCGTCCAGGTCGGTCAATGGCTGAAGGCCGGCGAGCCGGTAGGTGCCATGGCGGATGCGCCCGATACGCGGCCGCAGCTCTATGTCGAACTGCGCCGCGGCGGCGCGCCCTTTGATCCAGCCCCCTGGTTCATGCCGTAGGTACTATGGCCGAAGGTGGTAGGTCTGGCGCCGTCGGCGGCCGCCCCATACAATCCGGCCCACGGACAGCAAAGTCTCCATAGGTCACTCACAGAAGGTCGCTCAGCGCATGATCCGCACCACGCTTCTCGCCGCCACCGCCCTGGCCACCGGGCTCCTGATCGGCGGCATCGCCCTCAACGCCACCAATGCCGGCGCGCAGGCGGCCTCCACCAGCACCTATGAACAGCTCAACCTGTTCGGCGAGGTGTTCGAGCGCATTCGCGATAACTACGTCGAGGAGCCGAACGAGGAGCAGCTGATCGAGGCCGCGGTCAACGGCATGCTGACCTCGCTCGACCCGCATTCGAGCTACCTGAACCAGAAAGATTTCCAGGACATGCAGGTGCAGACCAAGGGCGAGTTCGGCGGCCTTGGCATCGAAGTGACCATGGAAGAGGGCCTGGTGAAGGTGGTGGCGCCGATGGACGGCACGCCGGCAGCCGAGGCCGGCATCCAGCCAGGCGATTTCATCTCGCATCTCGACGGCGAGCCGATCATGGGCCTCACCCTCAACGAGGCGGTGGAGAAGATGCGCGGCGAGATCGGCACCTCGATCAAGCTGACCGTCATCCGCGGCACCCAGGAGCCGTTCGACGTCACGCTGAAGCGCGCCGTCATCGCGGTCAAGTCGGTGCGCTGGGAACTTGAGCAGGGCAATATCGGCTATGTCCGCATCTCGAGCTTCAGCGAGAAGACCGACAGCGGGCTGCGCGAGGCCATCACCAAGCTGAAGGAATCGACCAAGAACGAGCTGAACGGCCTCGTGCTCGACCTGCGCAACAATCCGGGCGGCCTGCTCGACCAGGCGATCGCGGTCAGCGACGATTTCCTCGGCAAGGGCGAGATCGTCTCCACCCGCGGCCGCGACGCCGCCGAGGCGCAACGCTGGAACGCCGAGACGGGCGACCTGATGGACGGCAAGCCGATCGTCGTCCTGATCAACGGCGGCTCGGCATCGGCCTCGGAGATCGTGTCCGGCGCGCTGCAGGACCAGCGACGGGCGATCCTGCTCGGCACCAAGAGCTTCGGCAAAGGCTCGGTGCAATCGATCATCCCGATCCCCAATCATGGCGCCATCCGCCTGACCACCGCGCGCTACTACACGCCGTCGGGCCGCTCGATCCAGGCCAAGGGCATCGAGCCGGACATCGAGGTGCAGCAGGCGAAGATCGAGAGCCTCGGCCCCGATAACGGCCGGCACGAGGCCGATTTGCGCGGCGCGCTCAGCAATCCCGACGACGCGCCGGCGAATGCCGAGCAGCCCGCGCAAGCGCCGGGCACCGAGGCGGCGCCGGGCACCAACGTGGTTCCGCCGCAGACCACCGAAGACGCGACGCCGCCGGCGCCCGAGGAATCCGAGCCTTTCGTCGGCTCCGAGAAGGCGCAGATCGCCCGCCCGTCGCAGGACTATCAGCTGTCCCGCGCCCTCGATCTGCTGCGTGGCCTGGCGCTGTTGCAGAAGCAGGCTGCCAACTAGGGCGAGCTGAAGGCCGGACCTTGCGCATTCCGGGGCCGCCGCGTACCAGCTTCGCGCTGTTCGGCGGCCCCGTCGTCATCCTCGTCCTGCTGGCGGCGTTCGGCATCGGCGCCGCCGCGCTCTACCTGGCCGCCAGCGGCAGGCTGCCTTCCTCCGGCGCCAGCCTGTCGCTGCCCGGCAATCTCGGCGATTCCGGGCTGCGGCCGGCGGAATCCGGAGCCGCAGGCACCCCCAGCGCGCTGAAGCCGCTCGAGCCCATGGCGGCGGAGATCAGTCCCTCGCCGCCGCCGCCCGCGCCGCCAGAGCGGCCGATGATCACCGAGGACCTGTCGCCGATCGATCTGCTGGTGCGCTACACGCCCGATCCGCATTTGGCGCTGACCGATCACGGACTCGCTGCCGGCGACGCCCGGCGCTTCCGCCGGCCGAGCGCGGCCCCGGCGGACACCCCGCACCTCGCCTTGGTGGTCACCGGCCTGGGACTGGACCGCGCCTTGACCGCGGAGGCAATCCTGGCCTTGCCGCCCGACGTGACGCTGAGCTTCGCCGCCGGCAGCGCCGATCTGGAGGGGTGGATCGCCGCCGCCAGGGCCTACGGCCACGAGGCGCTGATCGATCTCGAGCTCGGCGCGGCGGATGACCTCGCCGCGGATGCGGCGGAGAGCGGCGACGATCGCCTGCTGGCCGAGTTGGGACCGCAGGAGAACCTGCGCCGGCTCGACGCGCTGCTGGCGCGGGCCCCGGAAGCAGCCGGCGTGGCGGTCGCCATCGCCGATTCCTTCCTGGCCGACGCCGCGGCGCTCACGCCCATCCTGGAGCGGTTGCAGGCCGGCGGCTTCATCGTCGTCGGTCTGCCGGTCACGGCGCCCCTGACGGTGGCGCCCGACCGGGTGCTCGACCAGGCGCTGGGCGCGGATCGACTGGCGGAGGAGGCGGTGTCACTCAAGGCCCTGGCGCGGCGGCGCGGCAACGCGCTGGTGCTCAGCACCGCCGGCAACGCCGCCGCCCTCGCCGACAATCTGGCGCGGCCCAGCGGTGGCGCGGAAATCGCGCTTGTCCCGGCCAGCGCCTTGGTCGAAAACTAGGGCAGGCATCCGCCCGCCTCCGACCCACCCATCCGCCCGACCTTCATGGCCAAGAAAGCCGCGCCCAAGTCCATGACCCCCGCGGAGATCGCCAGGCTGCCCTATCGGCCCGGGGTCGGCATCGTGCTGTTCAACCAGCGGGGCCAGGTCTTCGTCGCCCAGCGCATCGACAATCCGGGCCCCGCCTGGCAGATGCCGCAAGGCGGCATCGACAAGGGCGAGGAGCCGCTGGCCGCCGCCTGGCGCGAGATGCACGAGGAAATCGGTACCGACCGCGCCCGCTATGTGGGCGAGAGCAAGGACTGGTTGCAATATGACCTGCCGGACGATCTCATCCCGCTGATCTGGAAGGGCCGTTTCCGCGGCCAGCGGCAGAAATGGTTCGCCTTCCGCTTCCTCGGCGATGACCGCGACGTCAACATCGACACCAAGCATCCGGAATTCTCGTCCTGGCGCTGGGCCGAGCTCGAGGAGCTGCCGGACCTGATCGTGCCGTTCAAGCGGCGGCTCTACGAGGAGCTGGTGGCGGAATTCGCGCCGCTGGTCGGCCGCCCCGTTTCGGCGCGGAAGTAGCGCCCAGAGCCGACCCGGCAGTTTTGAGGTCGACAGCGGCGCCGGGCGCCGCTACCAAGGGCGCCAGCCTCGGGAAGGGAGACAGGAATGGCCAAGCTCAAAGTCCACGATATCGCGCCGGAGAAATTGAAGACGCTGACCAAGGCGGTGATGGCCACCGACAAGGGCGACATCACCATCGAGTTCTATCCCGACGTGGCGCCGAATACCGTGGCCAATTTCTACACCCTGGCCGAGGACGGCTTCTATGACGGCCTCACCTTCCACCGGGTCATCCCCGGCTTCGTCGCCCAGGGCGGCTGCCC
>JAEUKU010000009.1 GCA_016794075.1 Rhodospirillaceae bacterium | reverse complement strand
GCGGCGCGCCCTGCTTGACAGCCCCGGCATCCCGGCTATCTATGCCGCCTCTCGACCGCCCGATTCCAGGCGGATTTCGACGTCTTTTCAGCGCAAAGGGCAAGCCGATGACACGCGCCTTCCTCTTCCCCGGCCAGGGCTCGCAGGCGGTGGGCATGGGCCAGGCGCTGGCGCAGAGCTTCCCGGCCGCGAGGCTGGTCTTCGAAGAGGTCGACGAGGCGCTGAAGCAGAAGCTCTCCAAGCTGATGTTCGAGGGGCCGGAAGCCGATTTGACCCTGACCGAGAATGCCCAGCCCGCCCTGATGGCGGTCAGCATCGCCACCCTGCGGGTCTTGGAAGGCGAGGGCCATTTCCGCCTGGCCGACAAGGCGGCCTATGTCGCCGGCCATTCGCTGGGCGAATACTCGGCCTTGGCCGCCGCCGGTGCCTTCAGCCTGTCGGATGCCGCGCGCCTGCTGAAGCTGCGCGGCCAGGCGATGCAGAAGGCGGTGCCGGTCGGCGAGGGCGCCATGGCGGCCTTGCTTGGCCCGGACCTCGAGCAGGTGCAGAAGATCGCCCAGCAGGCGGCCGCGGAGACCAAGCTGGTCTGCGGTGTGGCCAACGACAACTCGCCGGGCCAGGTGGTCGTCTCCGGCGCCAAGGCCGCCGTCGAGCGCGCCATGGCGATCGCGGCGGAACAAGGGGTGAAGCGCAGCGTCCTGCTGCCGGTCAGCGCACCCTTCCACTGCGCGCTGATGCAGCCCGCTGCCGACGCCATGGCCGAGGCGCTGGAGAAGACAAAGATCGACCAGCCGGTCGTGCCCGTCGTCGCCAACGTGACCGCGCAGCCGGTCAGCGATCCCGCCACCATCGCCAAGCTGCTGGTGAGCCAGGTCACCGCCACTGTGCGCTGGCGCGAATCGGTGCTGGCGATGAAATCCCTCGGCGTGGCGAAGACGGTCGAGCTCGGCGCCGGCAAGGTGCTCGCCGGCTTGGTGAAGCGCATCGACAAGGAGATCGAAGCCAGCTCCGTCGGCACCCCCGCCGACGTCGAAGCGGCGCTGAAGGTACTCGTGTAATTCCGTCATTCGCGCAGATCAGGAGAAGTGCATGTTCGATCTGAACGGCAAGACCGCGCTGGTGACCGGCGCTTCCGGCGGCATCGGCGGCGAGATCGCCCGGCAGTTGCATGCGCAGGGCGCGACCGTCGGCCTGAGTGGTACGCGGGTCGAGCCGCTGCAGAACCTGAAATCCCAGCTCGGCATGCGCGCCCATGTGCTGCCCTGCGATCTCGGCAACGTCGCCGACACGGAGCAGCTGATGAAGAGTGCCGAGGCGGCGATGGGCGGCGTCGACATCCTGGTCAACAATGCCGGCCTCACGCGCGACGGCCTCGCCATGCGCATGAAGGACGAGGATTGGCAGAAGGTGATCGACGTCAACCTCACCGCCGGTTTCCGCCTCGCCCGCGCGGCACTTCGCGGCATGATGAAGAAGCGCTGGGGGCGCATCATCGGCATCACCTCCATCGTCGGCGTCACCGGCAATCCCGGCCAGGCCAACTACGCCGCGGCCAAGGCGGGCATGATCGGCATGTCCAAGGCCATGGCTCAGGAGGTCGCCTCGCGCGGGATCACGGTCAATTGCGTGGCGCCGGGCTTCATAGAAACTCAGATGACCGGCGTCTTGAGCGAGGACCAGAAGTCGCGAATCATGGCCAGCATTCCGGCGGGTCGGCTGGGCCAGTCGGCGGAAGTGGCCACGGCTGTCGTCTATTTGGCCAGTTCGGAGGCCGCCTACGTGACCGGCCAGACGATCCATGTGAATGGCGGCATGGCCATGATTTAGTTGCGCTTTTTGGAAATTTGCCCCGGCTCTGGTCAATGCTGGGCAACTATGTTAAGTGACCCCCGACACCGCTGCGCGTGGTTACTTTAGCTATGGTGCCGGCGGTACTGTGCGGCCAAAATGGCCGACTATCTTTCGACCGTGATCCGGATGGGGGACGCGGTGATCAACAAAGGGAACAGCGATGAGCGACATTGCCGAACGGGTTAAGAAGATCGTGATCGAGCATCTCGGTGTCGAGGAAGCCAAGGTGACCGAGACCGCCTCCTTCATCGACGATCTGGGCGCCGACAGCTTGGACACGGTCGAGCTGGTGATGGCGTTCGAGGAAGAATTCGGCTGCGAGATTCCCGACGACGCCGCGGAAAAGATCCAGACCGTCAAGGACGCGATCGACTACATCAAGTCGAAGGCGAGCTAAGCCGCTTCGGAACGGGCGCGGGTTCGCTGCGTGGGCCGCTTGATATCGGCCCCGCCGATCCCAATTCCTGATCCGAGGCCAGCTGGTCTGAATCGTCGAGGCAGAGCGTAGGCAAATCATGCGTCGTGTCGTCGTCACCGGAATGGGTGTGGTCTCGCCGCTGGGTGTGGGCGCGGAATACGTCTGGAACCGCTTGCTGAAAGCCGAGTCCGGCATCCAGGGCGTGCAGTCCTGCGACGTCTCCGATCTGCCCTGCAAGATTGCCGGCGAAGTGCCGCGCGGCGACACCGCGTCGGGCAAGTTCAACGCCGACGACTACGTCTCGCCCAAAGACCAGAAGAAGATGGATACCTTCATCATCATGGCCATGGGCGCTGCCCAGCAGGCGGTGGAGGATTCCGGCTGGAAGCCGACCGACGAGGAGGGCCAGACCCGCACCGGCGTGCTGATCGGCTCCGGCATCGGCGGGTTGCAGGGCATCTACGAGGCCTCAATCACGCTCAAGGAAAAGGGGCCGCGGCGCATCTCGCCGTTCTTCATCCCGTCCTGCCTGATCAACCTCGCCTCCGGCCACGTCTCGATCAAATACGGCTTCCGCGGCCCCAACCATTCCGTGGTCACCGCCTGCGCCACCGGCAGCCATGCCCTGGGCGACGCCGCGCGGCTGATCGCGCTGGGCGATGCCGACGTGATGGTCGCCGGCGGCACCGAATCCACCATCAGCCGCCTCGGCATCGCCGGCTTCTGCGCCTCGCGCGCGCTCTCGACCGGCTTCAACGACCGGCCGACCGCTGGCTCGCGCCCGTGGGACAAGGACCGCGACGGTTTCGTCATGGGCGAAGGCTCCGGCGTGGTGGTGCTGGAAGAGCTCGAGCATGCCAAGGCGCGCGGCGCCAAGATCTACGCCGAACTGGTCGGCTATGGCCTCTCCGGCGACGCCTATCACATCACGGCCCCGTCCGAGAACGGCGATGGCGGCTTCCGCTGCATGCAGATGGCGCTGAAGCGCGCCGGCATGAACCTGGACGACATCGACTACGTCAACGCGCACGGCACCTCGACGCCGCTCGGCGACGAGATCGAGCTGGGCGCGGTGAAGCGGCTGTTCGGCGAGCACGCCTACAAGCTCACCATGTCCTCGACCAAGTCGGCGATTGGGCATCTGCTGGGTGCGGCCGGCGCGGTGGAGGCGATCTTCTCCATCCTGGCGCTGCGCGACCAGGTGGCGCCGCCGACCCTCAATCTCGACAATCCGTCCGAGGGCTGCGACATCGATCTGGCGCCGAAACAGGCCAAGCCGCGCAAGATCCGCGCCGCTTTGTCGAATTCCTTCGGCTTCGGCGGCACCAACGCCAGCCTGATCTTCGCGCCGGTCCAGTAAAGCCGACCGGCGCGGGAGCGGATGGCGATGCGCCGGCTCCTGAACATCTCCCTGGCCATTCTCGGCGCGCTGGCGATCGCGGCGGCCGCCTTCGCCTATTATCTCTTCGCCAGCTTCACCGGGCCGGGCCCGCTCCCGGAAGACAAGATCGTCGTCATCCCGAAGGGCACCGGCGTGTCGGGCATCGCCCAGCTGCTGCAGCGCGAGGGCATCATCGACAACGCCGACATCTTCAAGCTCGGCGTGCGGCTGTTCGCCAAGGACAAACCGCTGCTGGCCGGCGAATACGTCTTCCCCAAGACGACCTCGCCCAGCGCCGCCATGGGCATCATGATCGCCGGCAAGTCGATCACCCATCAATTGACCGTGCCCGAAGGCCTCACCGTGCGCGAGGTGCTCGACCTGGTGACCGCGGAGGCGCTGCTCGACGGCCCGCTGCCCGAGACGAAGCCGGCCGAGGGCACCTTGCTGCCGGAGACCTATCAATATCTCCGCGGCGAGAGCCGCGCGGTCGTGGTGCAGCGCATGATCGACGCGATGCAGGACGCCATCGCCAGGGAATGGCCCAAGCGCGCCGCCGATCTGCCGCTGAAGACGGTGGAAGAAGCCATCGCGCTCGCTTCCATCGTCGAGAAGGAAACCTCCAAGGCGGATGAGCGGGCGCGCATCGCCGGCGTGTTCTACAACCGGCTGAAGATTGGCATGCCGCTGCAATCCGACCCCACCGTCATCTTCGCGGTGACGCTCGGCAAGGCCAAGCTCAACCGCGGCCTCACCTATGACGATCTGAAGATCGACAGCCCCTACAACACCTATGTGGTGAAGGGCATCCCGCCCGGG
>JAEUKU010000451.1 GCA_016794075.1 Rhodospirillaceae bacterium | reverse complement strand
CTGGATTTCCGTCCTGTCGGGCCCATATTGCCGTTCAGCGCGGAGGGTGGAGATGCCTCGCCTGACCACACGCCTGTCTTCGTTGTGCCTGACTCTCGCCGCCGCCGGCGCGGCCGCGCCGCTCGCGCCGGCCCGGGCGGCGGAGAGCGCCGCCGAGACTTCGCCCGCGCGGGTCCTCGACCTCACCTACGACGTCTATCTGGGCGGCCTGCACATCTTCACCTTCGACGTCGACATGATGCTGCAGCCGGACCGCTACCGCGTGATGGCGGAGGGCGAGACGCGCGGCATGATGGACTGGCTCTATGCCTGGGACGTCAGGCTGGCGGCCGAAGGAAGCGACGCGGATGGCCGCATCGCACCGCACCGCTACGTGGTGGAGAGCGCCTGGCAGAGCGAGCAGCGGAGCCTCGAGCTCGGTTTCGCCGCGGAAGGCCGCTATGACCTGCAGCGGGACCCGCCGCCCGAGCCCGATCCCGACGTGGACAGCCGCCTGCCGGTGTCACTGCCGCCGGGCATCGTCGACCCGCTGAGCCTCGCGCTCGCCGCCAGCCGGTCCCTGGCGGAGACGGGACGCTGCGACCAGACCCTGCAGGTGTTCGACGGCCAGCGGCGCTACGACCTGTTCGTCCGCCATGTCGACACGGCCATTCTGCCGCCCAGCGACTATTCGATCTATGACGGCCCGGCCGTGCGCTGTTCCTTCCGCGTCGAGCGCATTTCCGGCTTCCGCAAGGACCGGCGGCAAGGCGGCCAGGGCGATGGCGCGCCGCCGCTCCTTTGGGTGGCGGAGATCCGCGCGGACGCGCCGCCGCTCCCGGTGCGCTACGAAGGCCAGATCGCGCTCGGCAGCATCGTCGTGCATCTGACCGGCGCGGAGGTGCGCAGCGTGCCGGGGGGACTTGAGGCGGAGGAACTCGGGGCGGCGGAGTGAGTCCCGATGTCGACGGTTTGCGGAAGATGAGCGCCATGAGCGCGAAATACGACACCATCGGCCTCAACTACGCGGAGCTGCGCAAGCCGGACCCGCGGGTCGCGAACGCCATCACGGGCGCCTTGGGATCGGCGCGGAATGTCCTGAATGTCGGCGCTGGGACCGGCTCCTACGAGCCGACGGATCGGTCCGTCATCGCCGTCGAGCCATCGCGCGAGATGATCGGCAGGCGCAAGCCAGGCGCGGCCGAGGTCATCCAAGCCGGCGCCGAAGATCTGCCCTTCGACGACAAGAGTTTCGACGCCGCCATGGCGATCCTCACCATCCACCATTGGCCCAACAAGGAAGCGGGCCTCCGCGAGATGCGCCGCGTCACCCGCGGCCCGATCGTCCTGCTCACCTTCGATCCCGCGCACCGGCCGTGGCTGACGGATTATCTCCCGGAACTGGCGGCGCTGGACGAGGCGCAGATGCCGCGGATGTCCGACTACGAAAAATGGCTGGGCGCCGTGCAGGTGACACCGGTCCCGGTGCCGCACGATTGCAGCGACGGCTTCCTCTACGCCTATTGGCGCCGGCCCGCCGCCTATCTCGACCCCTTCATCCGCTCCGGCAGCTCGTCCTTCTGGGCGATCGGCAATGTCGATGCCGGGCTGGCGCGCTTGCGGGCCGATCTCGACAGCGGCGCCTGGGCGCGGCGCTATGCGGATCTGCTTGAGAAGGACGAATACGACGCGGGATACCGGCTGGTCGTGACCGGGTGACCCGCGCCGCGCGGCTGCGCCGAGGCCTCAGCCGCGCCGCGCCGCCGCGATCTTGGCGACGTCGATCTTCCCCATCTCCATCATCGCCGCGAAGGCGCGCTTGGCCTCGGCGCCGCCGGCTTGCATCGCCTCGGTCAGCACGCGCGGCGTAATCTGCCAGTTGACGCCCCATCTGTCCTTGCACCAGCCGCAGGCGCTTTCCTGGCCGCCATTGCCGACGATGGCGTTCCAGTAGCGGTCGGTTTCCGCCTGGTCCTCGGTGGCGATCTGGAACGAGAAGGCCTCGCTGTGCTTGAAGGCCGGCCCGCCATTGAGGCCGATGCAGGGGATGCCGCAGACGGTGAATTCGACCACCAGCACATCGCCCGCCTTGCCCGAGGGATAGTCGCCGGGTGCCCGCCAGATGGCGCCGACCGCGCTGTCGGGAAAGACCGAGGCGTAGAAGTTGGCCGCCGCCTCGGCGTCCTTGTCGTACCACACGCAGATGGTGTTCTTGGCGATGGCCATGGCGTTTTCCTCTCCGGTTTGATGTGCGTTCCGGCGGCAGGCATGCAATGCCCCCCAATGCACAATGCTCCCGGACGTTCCCCTAGCACGGGGAGAACCAAAACGATGTCAGTGGTATTGCGATACCACCCCCGGAGAATCAACAGCCGGCCTCAGCCCTTCCAGTCCGCGCGTCTCAACTCGTACCAGACCTCGCCCTGCTCCGTGCCCGGGAAGGGGTCGGGCCAGTCGACGGAAACGGTGCGGGCATGGGTGAAGCCGAGTTTTTCCAGCACGCGGCGCGATCCATGATTCACGGTCATCGTGGTCGACAGGATCTTCTCATAGCCGGCGCCGGTGAACCCCCAGTTGACGAGGGCGGCCGCCCCTTCCGTGGCCAACCCCTGGCCCCAGGCCGACCGCCGCAGGCGGTAGCCGAGCTCGGCCTGGGTGTCGCTGTCGCGCCACAGGCAGAACCATCCGACGAAGTCGCCGCTGTCCTTGCGCCGCCCCGTCCACAGATGCGGCTCCGTTCCGTCGGGCATGAGGAACAGGGAATCCGGGCCGCTCTGCGCGCGGTCGACGGGGCGTCCGCCGTTCAGATAGCGCATGACCTCGGGATCACGCTCGAGCGCGACGAAATCGGCGCAATCGCCCGGCTGGCAAGGGCTGAGTGTCAAACGCTCCGTCTGCAAGACAACCACGCTGATGCCCCCTGACACTGCTTGTCCTTCCACGGGTGCATTACCCCAGGGGCGGATTACCTAAGTGAGGACCTTGCTGGCGGCAAGACGGCGCCTCAAGTTGTCCCCACGAGTTGTCCTGGGCACTCTGGCATGAAGGTGTTGCGGCATGGCGAAGATCGTCTTTGGAATGAACGTGTCCCTGGACGGCTATGTCGACCACGATCGCTTTGCGCCGGATGATGCGCTGTTCCGCCACTGGATCGACCATGTGCAGGGCCTGACCGGCAGCGTGTACGGACGCCGCATGTATGAGATCATGCGCTATTGGGACGACGACCATCCCGACTGGACCCCGGACCTCCGCGACTTCGCGGCGGCGTGGCGGCGCCTGCCGAAATGGGTCGTGTCGCGCTCGCTGAAGTCCGTTGGCCCCAACGCCACGCTGATCGCGGGCGATGCCGCGGCGGCGGTCCGCAGGCTGAAGGAGGAGTTGCCCGGCGAGATTTCCGTTTCCGGGCCGCAGCTCGCGGGAAGCGTGACCGGGCTTATCGACGCGTACCGGCTCTACCTGCATCCCGTCATACTTGGCAGCGGCAAGCCGTTCTTCGCCGGCCCCCGGCCGCCGCTTCGCCTGGTCGCCAGCGAGCGCATCGGCGGGGACGCGATCCGGATGACGTATGTTCCCGCCTGAGCCTGAAAAGAACGCCGAATGAATTTCGGGAAAATGGCGCGCCCGAAGAGATTCGAACTCCTAACCTTCTGATCCGTAGTGAGTTGAAAACCGGGCAACCTCGCCGCCTTTCAGACTCGAAAGTGCGCCAGGGGTGCGAACGAGTGACCCAGGAGGGCGTCGGGATCGGATGTCGCTAATGGGCAAGACCACGTAGCCGGCATCGGCTTGAATCCGCGACTTTTCGGAACGCACTCGCTCCGTCGGACCAAAGCCACGCTGATTTATCGGCGGACAGGCAACCTGCGCGCAGTTCAGCTCCTTCTTGGGCACACCAAGATCGTAAGTACCGTCCGATACCTCGGAATCGAGGTGGACGACGCCCTTGCTATCGCGGAACAGGTCGATGTCTGAACCACCGGGGCAGAGAGGACCTCTCTGCCCCTTCTCATGACAGAGCAGCGCCACTACCCGGCATCTGCAGCATGCCCTCCCGACTCGCCATCATTACTATTTCCATTAGGATAGCGAGTCGATTGGGCGGCTATGGCCGTCGAACGGATTGCCGTGCAGCGCCCTGGCATGGAGCACGAACTGGCCGCCCTTGGGCTGGGTGACCGGGGTTGCGATCGAGACCTTGCAGCCGAACTCGTAGGGTGCCCAGGCCTTGCCTTTGCCAATGCATTCGACCTCGGGAGCATGCAGGGAATAGACCTTCGGCCCGCGCTGGCGGTGATCCTGGGCCCCCACCCGGCCAGCCAGGATCAGGAGCGGCCGGAAGCGCTCTTTCAGGGCGGCGTTGGCGTCGATCTTGCGATTGATGTCGCGGATCACCCGGCCGAGGCGCGTACGCAGGAACTTGAGCATCCTGCGGGCACGCTTGAACTGATGGGCATGGGTGTAACGCCCTACCATGATGGCGGCCCGCTTGGCGACCCGCAGATAGCTCTGGCGCAGCTCGACCCCATGGCGCTTGGCGAGCTTGACCAGCTTCTCCAGCGCCCGGTGCATGAGCCCTGCATCGGTCGGGTGGGCGATCGCCTTGGGCTGCACGGTGGTGTCGACCGCCACCCGCTCCAGGTCCTTGGTCTCGAGCGCGCCGGTCTTATGCCCGACCGACAGGCTCTCGGCCTATGCACCGGCAGCGCCGTCGCCGACCGATGCGCCCCCCGCAGCGCGATTGCTCGAGGCTGGAGCGGTCCTACTTGGCAAGACCACGATGCCCGATCTCGGCTGCCTGGCGTCGGGCATCAGCAGCCAGCACGGGACGGCGCGAAACCCCTGGAACCTCGCCCGCACCCCGGGTGGATCGACATCCGGCGGAGCGGCCGCCGTCGCCGCCGGATTTGGCCCCTTGACGATCGGCAGCGACCTTGGCGGGTCAGTTCGCATTCCCGCCGCTTTCTGCGGTCTCGTCGGGCTCAAACCCACCCAAGGCCGAATT
>JAEUKU010000399.1 GCA_016794075.1 Rhodospirillaceae bacterium | reverse complement strand
TCGTTGCCGCGGCGGCCCCAGCCGCGGGCATAGCCGCCAAATAGCACCATGCGCGTGATGCGGCCGGGATTGCGCAACGCATAGGCGATGGCAATGGCGCAACCTTGCGACAGGCAGAACACCGGGAAACGCTCGAGCCCGGCGGCGTCGATCACCGCTTCGAAATCGCCCACCAGGGCATCGAAGGACAATTCCTCGACGTCCCAGTCCGACAGCCCATTCGCCCGCTTGTCGTACCGCACAAGGGTGTGATCGCGCGACAGCTCTCTGATCCAGTGCCGCCAGACCGGGCTCAGCAGATCGTATTCCAAATGGCTCAGCCAGTTTGCCGGCTTGACCAGCGGCGGGCCGCTGCCGGTCGTCGCGTAGGCGAGGCGCACACCGTCGCGCGCGCGACAGAACCGGATATCCTGCTTGAGCGGTTCGGGGGGCGGGGGATCGGTGCGGGCGTTGAGCCGGCCCACGAACCGAATTCCCCGGCCATGTATCGTGCGGATCAGCTTCTGCTGCTCGCCATCGTCGCCGATGGCGCGGCGGGCGGCCTTCAAGCGACTGGCCAGCGTTGCATCGGAGACGATTCGCCCGTTCCAGACCTTCTCGATCAACTCGTCTTTGGTGATCAAGCGATCGGGGTTGGAGACCAGGAAGGCCAACAAATCGAAAACTTGTGGCTCGACCGGATGCCTTTTCCCGCCGTGGCGGACCTCGAAATTCGCAAGGTCGACCTCGCAAGAGCCAAAACTCACACAATTCCGGTTAGTATCCGTCGCGACCATGCCTGAATATAAAGGATCAACGTCCGGCTTTCCACAAAATCCACGGTTCTTCAGGAGATCGTCAGACGATCTGCAAGCTTTCCCGCCGTCCCGCGCCTAGCTTCCGGCCCCACTCGCCGGGCCCGTTCCGGCGCGACATTGCAACCAGGGAGAAGCAAATGCAGCAGCACTATGATTTCGGCGCCACTCTGCAGGCGTCGCAGAAGGTCAACTGGCAGATCGACGACATCATCGGCGGCGACAACCGCCTCGATTTCGGCCGGCGTTTCATGCCGGAATCGCTTGCCCGCGTGGAGCAGCTTCGGTTCCTCGACGCCGAGGAGAAGCGCATCCTCAACCAGATCCGCGGCCATGGCTATCTCTACATCTTCGGCCTGGTGGAGGAGTTCATCCTGCCCTACGTGCTGGACCATGCGCGGCCCGGCCTCGCCAGCGATGATGTGCGAACCCGCGCCCTTCTGCAGTTCGCCGGCGAGGAGGCGAAGCACATCCACCTGTTCAAGCGCTTCTGCGAGGCCTTCGACGAAGGTTTCGGCACCCGCTGCACCATGATCGGCACGCCGGCCGAGATCGCCAAGGTCGTGCTGTCGCATGACCCGCTCTCCGTGGCCCTGCTGATCCTGCACATCGAGTGGATGACGCAGCGGCACTACCTCGACAGCATCAAGGACGATGCAGACCTGGATCCGCTGTTCAAGAGCCTGCTGAAGCACCACTGGATGGAGGAGGCGCAGCACGCCAAGCTAGACACGCTGATGGTGCTGGAACTCGCCAAGGACCGCTCGCCTGAGAGCATCGGGACCGCCATCGACGGCTATCTGGCATTGGGCGGCATCTTCGACGGCGCGCTCGCCCAGCAGACCGGCTTCGACCTGGAGACTTTCTCCCGCGCCAGCCGACGCAAGCTCAACGAAGCGGAGCAGGGGCAATTCATCCAGGCCCAGCACCAGGCCCAGCGCTGGACCTATCTCGGCTCCGGCATGAGCCATCCCAACTTCCTCGCCACGGTCCGTGCCATTGCGCCGGGCGCGGAGGAGAAGCTGGCGCAGCTTGCGCCCACTTTCTCCTGACCGACCGGGCGCGTGTCGCCGCCTTGCGCGAGGCGTGCAGCCCCCTCTGGAAGCCGTGACACGACCCCGCCGCGCCATCTTCCGAGGATGGTGCGGCGGAGGCGTTCAGCCTTCGCTCAGGCCCAGCTCCTTGCGCTTCTTCTTGGATAGACCCATCGCCACCAGGCGATGCGATTCCGTGAGGTAGCTTTTCAAGTCCCTGTCGGACAAGCCCGGCCTTGCATAGTGCTGGATCCACTTCATCCCGCGCGAGGCGAGGTAGGGCGCGGGACGCAGGCCTTTCTTGTCCTTCAGCATCTCATAGGCGAGGGGCGAGACCTTGAAGGTGATCTGCGGGTGCTCGCCGCGGTCGAAGCCGCCGATGGCGAAGACCTTGCCGCCGACCTTCCACACATGCGAGCCGCCCCATTGCACGACATGCGTCGTGGCCGGCAGCGACTTGCAGAAGGCGTTGTATTGCGCGTTGGTCATCCGCCTCAGACGTCCAGATCGCGCGCGAACTGCGCATTCTCCTGGATGAACTGGAAGCGCAGCTCCGGCTTGCGGCCCATCAGGCGTTCGACCAGCTCCGAGGTCTCGCGCGCTTCCTGGCGCTCCTCCTCGACATAGCGGTGCGGCATGCGCACGCGCAGCAGCACACGATGCGCCGGGTCCATGGTGGTCTTCTTGAGGTCCGCCGCCGGAATTTCGCCGAGGCCCTTGAAGCGGCTGATCTCGACCTTGCCGCGGCCGGAGAACTCGCCCTTCAGCAGTTCCTCCTTGTGCGCGTCGTCGCGGGCATAGGTCTTCTTCGGCCCCTGGGTCAGCGAATAGAGCGGCGGTTGGGCGAGGTAAAGATGACCTCCCTCAATGAGCCCCGGCATCTCACGGAAGAAGAAGGTCATCAGCAGCGAGGCGATGTGCGCGCCGTCCACGTCGGCGTCGGTCATGATGATGATCTTTTCGTAGCGCAGCCGCTCCTCGTCGTATTTGTCGCGCGTGCCGCAGCCCAGCGCCTGGATCAGGTCGATCAGTTCCTGGTTGCCGCCGAGCTTGTCGGCGGAGGCGCTGGCAACGTTCAGGATCTTGCCGCGCAAGGGGAGCACCGCCTGGGTCTCGCGGTTGCGCGCCGACTTGGCGGAGCCGCCGGCGGAATCGCCCTCGACCAGGAACAGCTCGGTGCCTTCCTGACCGGTCTTGCTGCAATCGGCGAGCTTGCCCGGCAGGCGCAGCTTGCGCGTCGCCGTCTTGCGCGAGAGTTCCTTGTCCTGCTTCTTGCGCAGCCGCTCGTCGGCCTTCTCGATCACCCGCTCGAGCAGGTCCTTGGCGCGGCCCGGATCGCCGGAGAGCCAATGATCGAAATGGTCCTTGATCGAGCTTTCGACCAGGCGCGCGGCCTCGGCGGTCGCCAGTTTTTCCTTGGTCTGGCCCTGGAACTGCGGCTCGCGGATGAAGACCGAGAGCAGCATCATGGCGCCGCCGGTGATGTCCTCCGCCGTGATCTGCGCCGCCTTGCGGTTGCCGACCAACTCGCCATAGGCGCGCAGCGACCGGCCGAGGGCGGAGCGCAACCCCGCCTCATGCGTGCCGCCTTCGGGCGTCGGCACCGTGTTGCAGTAGGAGTTGAGGAAGCCCTCGTCATCCACCGGCCAGGCGATGGCCCATTCGACGCGGCCCTGCTTCTCGGGGAACTCGGCCTGACCGTCGAAGGGCGTCGAGGTGACGGTCTGCTTGCCGTTGATGTTGGCGGCGAGGAAGTCGGAGAGGCCGCCGGGAAAGTGCAGGGTGTCCTGCACCGGCGTGTCGTCGCCCGCCTGGATCAGGCTCGGGTCGCAGGACCAGCGGATCTCGACCCCGCGGAACAGATACGCCTTCGATCGGCACATGCGATACAGGCGGTTCGGCCGGAAATGCGCCTGCTTGCCGAAGATCTCGGAATCGGGGTGGAAGCGGATGGTGGTGCCGCGCCGGTTGACGCCGCCCTGGTTCTTCAGTTTTCCCTTCGGCTTTCCCTTGCTATAGGACTGAACATAAAGCTCTTTGTCCCGCGCCACCTCGACCGTGAAGTCGTCGCTAAGGGCGTTCACCACCGACATGCCGACGCCGTGCAGGCCGCCCGAGGTGTCATAGACCTTGCCTGAGAACTTGCCGCCGGAGTGGAGCGTGGTGAGCAGCACCTCGACCGCCGGCTTGTTGCCGTATTTCGCCATCGGGTCGATCGGGATGCCGCGGCCATTGTCGCGCACGGTGACATAGCCGTCGGCGCCCAGCTCCAGCTCGATCCGGCTGGCATGGCCGGCGACGGCTTCGTCCATGGAGTTGTCGAGGATCTCGGCCACCAGATGGTGCAAAGCGCGCTCGTCGGTGCCGCCGATATACATGCCCGGCCGGCGCCGGACCGGTTCCAGGCCCTCGAGGACCTCGATGTCCTTGGCGCTGTATTCGCCCTTCTTGCCGCTGCCGCCGAAAAGATCGCTCATTCTGAATACCGCCGACTCGAAACCGTGTTCTGGGTGCCGGGAAAGAGATAAGGCCCGGGGGCGCCCGGCGGCAAGCCTTCTGAAACCCGGAAAAGCCGAGCAAATTCAACGGGCAAACGCCCGACCTGCGGCGGCCTGCGGGATTGCGCCGGCATGTCGCCTCCGTTACATACAGGCGTCATGACCGGCAAACTGGCAAAGATCATCTATTTCCCGATGGAGATCGCCTCGCGCGAGCTCGATTCCCGCCTGCTCCTGGCGGCGGTCGCGGCCGATCGCGGCTTCGAGGTGGTGCTGGGCCAGAAATGGCTCATCGAGCGCAACATCGAGCGCATGACGCCCGGCCTCTATTGCTCCAAGACCCTCACCGTGCGCGACGCCAAAATGCTGCACCGGGCCAAGTCGTCCGGCTATGCGGTGGTCGCGGTGGACGAGGAGATGCCGGGTCTCGTCGTGCAGAACCGGAATTTCTGGTGGATCTCGTCGGCGGCGGTCACGGAGACCGACGACATCTTCCTCTCCGGTGCCCACAATGCCGAGGCCTTCGCTGCCAATTTCGGCCTCGACGACGACCACGTCACCCAGGCCTGCAACCCGCGCTGGGACCTGATGCGGCCCGAGCTGCGCTCGATCTATGACCAGGACGTCGCCGACATCAAGCGGCGCTATGGCGAGTTCATCCTGATCAACTCCAACCTCGGCTTCACCAACACCGAGAAGGGCGATGTCGAGGAGATCATCCGCAACCTGGTGAAGGCGGGGAAGATCGACCTCGACGATCCGCGCCAGGTGAAGCACCTGGAGGAAGGCCGCCTGATGGAGGAGGCCAATCGCGCCGCACTGCTCGAGTTCCTGCCCAGGCTGCGCCAGCAATTCCCCGACGTGAAGATCATCCTGCGCCCGCATCCCAGCGAGCGCATGGACCGCTGGCACGAATGGGTCGGCCACATCCCCAACCTGCACATCGTGCGCGAAGGGCCAGCGATCCCCTGGATCATCGCCGCGCGCCTGCTGATTCACACGAATTGCACGACGGGGGTCGAGGCCATCGCGCTGGATCGGCCGGCCCTCTGCATCGTGCCGTCGGACCTCGACATCAACGACTGGTACCTCTCCGCCCGGGTCAATCCGGTGGCCAAGACCGTCGACCAGGCGATCGTCCGCGCCGCCCGCATCCTCGAGGCGCCGAACGAGTGCTACGATGCCAACATGCGCGCCGCCTTCGCCACCGCCATGTCCTATCGCCCGGACAAGCTCGGCGCCGAGCAGATCATCGACGGGCTGGAGGCGCTGGGCAACAAGCGCGGCTGGCGGCCGACGACCGAAGGCCAGACGCAATGGAAGCCGCTCTCCGGCTATAAATGGACCCAGCGCGACAAGAACGTGCGCGGCACCTTGATGCCGAGCCTGGACCTCTACCAGATGCGCAACCGCCTGGAGCTGCTCTGCCACCTGCTGGATATCCAGGTGCGGCCGAAGGTAGAGCTCTGCGGCACCAAGGTTGCCTTGGTCTCCGCCCGCCGGCTCCATGTCGCGACGCGCCTGCGGCGCGCCTTCAGCCGGATCTGAGCGCGCCGATGACCGTCTGCGCCATCATGCAGCCGACCTATCTGCCCTGGATCGGCTATTTCGCGCTGATGGACATGGCCGATGTGTTCGTCTTCCTCGATGACGTGCAGCTTTCCAAGCAGAGCTGGCAGACCCGCAATCGCATCAAGG
Source organism: Rhodospirillaceae bacterium (assembly GCA_016794075.1). Lineage (GTDB taxonomy): Bacteria > Pseudomonadota > Alphaproteobacteria > Dongiales > Dongiaceae > Dongia_A. The sequence continues at coordinate 340 of JAEUKU010000399.1, read as the reverse complement.
GCGAAAGCGGCAAGGAGTTGATGCTGACCGTGCCGATCCGCCATGCCGGGGAGCAGGCGATCAGGGACGTCGAGATCGACGGCACGCATTGGGCGGCGAAGCACCTGAAGTCGTTCCAGCAGAACTACCGCAAGGCGCCGCATTTCGCCGATGCGCTGGCGCTCTACGAACCTGCGCTGCAAGGCGGCCACGCGCGGCTGTGCGACCTCAACATCGCACTGATCTCGACCATCGCCGGTCGGCTCGGCATCGATGGCCGCCGCGTACGTTCGTCCGACATCACCGCCAAGAGCGCCGACCGCCGCGACCGCCTGGTCGACATCTGCCGCGAAGTGGGGGC
>JAEUKU010000281.1 GCA_016794075.1 Rhodospirillaceae bacterium | reverse complement strand
GATGGCTTTGCACCGCTCGGGCAAGCTGAAGGAGCTGGGCGTCGAGCTGATCGGCGCCAATGCCAAGGCCATCGACATGGCTGAGGATCGGCAGCTGTTCCGCCAGGCGATGGACCGCATCGGCCTGGAAAGCCCGCGCGGCGCGCTGGTCTCCACGCTGGAGGAGGCGCTGGATACGCTGGTGCAGGTCGGCCTGCCGGCGGTCATCCGCCCAAGCTTCACGCTGGGCGGCACCGGCGGCGGCATCGCCCAGACGCGCGAGGATTTCATCCGCATCGTCGAAGGCGGCCTCAAGGCCTCGCCGGTGGGCGAGGTGCTGGTCGAGGAATCCGTCGTCGGGTGGAAGGAGTTCGAGATGGAGGTGGTCCGCGACCGCGCGGACAATTGCATCATCATCTGCTCGATCGAGAACATCGACCCGATGGGCGTGCATACCGGCGACAGCATCACCGTCGCCCCGGCGCTGACGCTGACCGACAAGGAATACCAGCTGATGCGCAACGCCTCGATCGCGGTGTTGCGCGAGATCGGCGTCGACACCGGCGGCAGCAACGTGCAGTTCGCCGTGCATCCGGAGACCGGGCGCCTGATCGTCATCGAGATGAACCCGCGGGTGTCGCGCTCCTCCGCGCTTGCCTCCAAGGCAACCGGCTTCCCGATCGCCAAGGTCGCGGCCAAGCTCGCCGTGGGTTACACGCTGGACGAGCTCGCCAACGACATCACCAAGGTGACGCCGGCCTCCTTCGAGCCGACCATCGACTACGTCGTCACCAAGATGCCGCGCTTCACCTTCGAGAAGTTTCCGGGCGCCGAACAGCTGCTCTCCACCTCGATGAAATCGGTGGGCGAGGCGATGGCGATCGGCCGCAACTTCCAGGAATCGGTGCAGAAGGCCTTGCGCTCGATGGAGACCGGCCTCACCGGCTTCGACGAAGTCGAGCTGCCGGACGGCAAGGCGGAAATCCTGAAGGAGCTGACGCGCCAGACGCCCGATCGCCTGATCCGCGCGGCGGAAGCCCTGCGGCGCGGCCTGACCATCGAGGAGATCGCCGGCGCCAGCAGGTTCGATCCCTGGTTCCTGCGCGAGATCGAGGGCATCGTGCGGGCCGAGGCGGAGGTCAAGGCCAAGGGCCTGCCGACCGATCATGCCGGCCTGCTGCGGCTGAAGAAGATGGGCTTCTCCGACGCGCGCCTCGCCAAGCTCGCGGGCAAGACGCCGAAGGACGTCTTCGCTTTGCGCCACAAGGCCGATGTCCGCCCGGTCTATAAGCGCATCGACACCTGCGCCGCCGAATTCGCCTCGCAGACCTCCTACATGTATTCCTGCTACGAGGGCACCGGCTGGAGCGGCACAGAGTGGGACAAGGCCGAGTGCGAGTCCAATCCCAGCGACCGGCGCAAGGTCATCATCCTCGGCGGCGGGCCGAACCGCATCGGCCAGGGCATCGAGTTCGACTATTGCTGCGTCCATGCGGCCTATGCTTTGCGTGAGGCCGGCATCGAGACCATCATGGTCAATTGCAACCCGGAGACGGTGTCGACCGATTACGACACCTCCGACCGGCTGTATTTCGAGCCGCTGACGGCCGAGGACGTGATCGAGCTGGCGCGGGTGGAGCAGCGCAAGGGCACGCTCATGGGCGTCATCGTGCAGTTCGGCGGGCAGACGCCGCTGAAGCTCGCCGCCGCGCTGGAAGAGGCACAGATCCCGATCCTCGGCACCTCGCCCGACGCCATCGACCTGGCCGAGGATCGCGAGCGCTTCCAGCAGCTGCTGAAGAAGCTCGGCCTGCGCCAGCCGGAGAACGGCACCGCCCGCACCCAGGACGAGGCCGAGGCGATCGCCGAGCGGATCGGTTATCCCGTGGTGGTCCGCCCGTCCTACGTGCTGGGCGGCCGCGCCATGGAGATCGTGCACGAGCCGCAGGCGTTGCGCCGCTACATGCGGACCGCTGTGCAGGTCTCGGGCGACAACCCGGTGCTGATCGATTCCTATCTCGAGGACGCGATCGAGGTCGATGTCGACGCGCTGGCCGACGGCACCGACGTGCATGTGGCTGGCATCATGGAGCATATCGAGGAGGCCGGCATCCATTCCGGCGACAGCGCCTGCGCCCTGCCGCCCTATTCGCTGCCGCTGCAGGTGATCGCCGAGATCCGGCGCGAGGCGGAAGCGCTCGCCAAGGGCCTCAACGTCGTCGGCCTGATGAACGTGCAGTTCGCCATCAAGGGCAGCGACATCTACGTGCTGGAGGTCAATCCGCGCGCCAGCCGCACGGTGCCCTTCGTCGCCAAGGCGACCGGAGCGGCCATCGCCAAGATCGCGGCGCGGGTGATGGCGGGCGAGAAGCTCGCCGCCTTCAACCTGCATCAGAGCAAGCGGCCGCACATGGCGGTGAAGGAGGCGGTGTTCCCCTTCGCCCGCTTCCCCGGCGTCGACATCATCCTCGGCCCGGAAATGAAATCGACCGGCGAGGTCATGGGCCTCGATGCCAATTTCGCCCGCGCCTTCCTGAAGGCGCAGCTTGGCGCGGGACAGAACCTGCCGCGCTCCGGCGCCGTCTTCGTCTCGGTCAAGGACAAGGACAAGCCGCTCATCGCCGGCGCGGTGAAGAAGCTGCTGGCGATGGGCTTCGACGTGCTGGCGACGCCGGGCACCGCGGCCTATTTCCGTAACCTCGGTCTCACCGTCCGCGCCATCAACAAGGTGCACCAGGGCAGCCCGCACATCGTCGACGCGATGCAGCGCGGCGAGGTGAAGCTGGTCTTCAACACCGTCGCAGGGGCCAAGGCCATCGCCGATTCCTTCGATCTGCGCCGCAGCGCCCTGATGGGTGGAATTCCTTATTTTACAACGGTTTCCGGCATTGCCGCCGCCGTGGATGCGATTTCCGAGCTGAACAAGGGAGAGCTTGAAGTTGCGCCCTTACAGTCCTATTTTCTTAGCTCGAACCACGCGGCGGCCAGTTAACGGCCTGTTTCGTTAACCTCAGCACCGCGCAAGACACCCAACGGGCGCTCGGTCATCCCCAGGATGGCGGTCCGCTCGGGGGGTTCTTTTGCTGTTTGGGTAGACGCGATGACCAAGATCCCGATGACGGCGGACGGCTATGCCCGCCTGGAAGAAGAGTTGAAGCATTTGCGCTCGGTCGCCCGGCCGGAGGTTATCCGCGCCATCGCCGAGGCGCGCGAGCACGGCGACATCTCGGAGAACGCCGAGTATCACGCCGCGCGCGAGCGCCAGAGCTTCATCGAGGGCCGGGTGGCCGAGCTCGAGGACAAGATCAGCCGCGCCGAGGTCATCGATCCCTCGAAGCTCACCGGCAAGCAGGTGAAGTTCGGCGCCACCGTCACGCTCATCGACGAGGACACCGAGGAGAAGGCCGTCTACCAGATCGTCGGCGAGGACGAGGCCGACATCAAGGCGAAGCGCCTCGCCATCACCTCGCCGCTGGCCCGCGCGCTGGTCGGCAAGTCGGTCGGCGACACGGTCGAGGTCACCACCCCCGGCGGCTCGAAGTCGTACGAGATCTCGAAGGTCGCGTTCAAGAAATAGCGCGGATCGTTTCGCTTCTGGATTTGTCATGCCAAGGCTTGGCCTTGGCATCCACGAGTCCCGTCGGGCACAACCTCATTCTCCCAGACAAACTCGCGGATCCCAGGGCCAAGCCCTGGGATGACGATCGCGCGCTACGCTGGCCTTCTCGCCAGCGCCAGCGTGACGCCGAGCGCGCAGAGCAAAGCACCCGAGGCTTGTCGCATCCGGGTGATGATTCCCGGGCGCGCCGCCAGCCGGTCGCGCAAGGCAGCCGCGCCGTAAGTCACGACCACGTCGACGGCGGTGTTCATCGCCACCGAGATGGCGCCGAGCGCGATGAACTGCAGCGCCACGTGCCCGGCCTCCAGCACCACGAATTGCGGCAGGAAGGCGAGGAAGAAGGCGGCAGTCTTCGGATTGAGCGCCTCGACGACGACGCCCTCCTTGAACGCGCGGCGCGTGCCGATCGCGGTACCGCCCGTGACATGCGTGGCGGCGTCCGCATCCCGCACCGCCTGGCGCCAGGTCTTGATGCCGAGATAGATCAGATAGAGCGCGCCGACGAACTTCAGGGCCGTGAAGGCCTCCGCGCTGGCCAGCACCAGCGCGGAGACGCCGATCGCCCCGCCGAGGATGTGGACGAAGCCACCCAGGCCGGTGCCGAAGCTCGACGCCAGCCCTTCGCCCCGGCCGCCGGCCAGCGTGCGCGCCGCCACATAGAAAATTCCCGGCCCCGGCATCACCGCCAATGCGCCGGCGGCGGCGAGGAACAGAACCAGGTGCCAGGGATCGAACATCGCTGCAGCCTCCACTTTTCGGCGCCGAGCATAGCCGGTTTACCGAGTCTTTTCCCGTGCTATCGTCGCATGCCACGGCGTCGGGGATGGCAACAGGGGGAGGTCCGCTTGCATCGAGAGCCCTTCATCATGGCCTGCTACAGCGATTTCGCCGGCCAGGTGCGCGGCAAGGGCTTCCCGGCGCGCGAGCTGGAGGAGCGCTGGGAGAAGGGCGTCGGCTGGACGCCTACCAACATCATGATCAATTGCTTCGGCGCGATCCCGGCAACGCCCTGGGGCGCTTCCGGCGACCTGACGCTGCGGCCGGACCCGGCGGGCGACATCACCCTCGATTTCGGCGATGGGGCGGCGCCCGAACGCTTCATCCTCGGCTATGTCGATGCGCTCGACGGCGCGCCGTGGTCCTGCTGCCCGCGCCACTACCTGCGCACGGCCCTGGAAGAGCTGGAGCGCGATTTCGGCCTGCGCCTGCGTGTCGCCTTCGAGCATGAATTCACCTGCCTCGGCTTCGAGCCGCGGCTGGGGGCGGCCTATGGCCAGGAGAGCATCCGCCAGATCGGCGATTTGCCGGAGATCATCCTCGCAGCCCTCGATCGCACCGGGCTGGAGCCCGACACCTTCCTGCCCGAATACTCACCCGGCCAGTACGAGGTCACGGTGCGGCCGGCGCTCGGCATGGAGGCGGCCGATCGTGCGGTCAAGCTGCGGCAGATCGTGCGTGCGGCGGCTGCGCGGAAGGGTTGGCGCGCGACCTTCGCGCCGATCCTGCGTTCGGGCGGTGTCGGCAACGGCGTGCACATCCATTTCAGCCTGGAAGATGCAGCGGGCAAGCCGCTCTCCTACGATCCGCAGGGCCCCCAGGGCGTCTCGGCGGTCGCCGCGCCCTTCATCGCCGGCGTCCTGGCGCATGGCCGGGCGCTCTGCACGGTCACCGCACCCAGCGTGGTCTCCTATGAGCGGCTGCGGCCGAATGCCTGGAGCGCCTCGGTCACCAATCTCGGCAAGCGCGACCGCGAGGCGCTGGTGCGCATCTGTCCGGTCTCGGAAAAGCCGGGCGCCGCGGTCGCGCGCAGCTTCAATTTCGAATACCGCGCGGCGGATGCCGCGGCGACGCCGCATCTGGCGCTGGGCGCGCTGGTTCGCGCCGGGTTGCACGGACTGCGCGCCAAGGCGTCCTTGCCGCGGGCGGCGAGCGTCATCGAGGTAGCGGCGATGAGCGAGGCGGAGCGCGCGGCCAACGGCATCGTGGCCCTGCCGAAGAGTCTCGGCGAGGCGCTCGATCACCTCGAGGGCGATCCCGGCACCCTGATGGCCGGCGACATGAAGGCGGCCTATCTCATGCACAAGCGCGGCGAGGCCGGCCAGGTCGCCGCCACCGGCATCGACCAGCTCTGCGGGCTCTACGCCCAGGTCTATTAGGGGCGAAGGCGGCGGCGCATCGACACGAAAAAGGGCCGGAGCGATCTTCGCTCCGGCCCTTTTTCGGGCACCGGCAGCCGCGTCAGATCCGGCCGGTCAGCAGAAGCACGACCACGACGATCAGCAACACCGAGATGAATCCGCCCGGAGCGTAACCCCAGCCGCGGCTATACGGCCAGGCCGGAATCGCGCCGATCAGCAGCAGGATGAGGAGAACGAGAAGAATGGTCCCGAGCATCTTTTATCTCCATCAGACGTGTGACAAAGAAACGCGCCGCCATGCTCTTGGTTCCCCCGCCACTCGGTGCCATGAGCCCGCTGGTGCGGCGCTTTCGACACGGCGCGCGGCGTACATGAAAATGGCACGGACCTCCCGGGGGACCTTGGGGGGTGTCCAGGGTGGTCCGTGCCGCCTCCGTCCCGTGCGGGGTGCGTCACGGGATGCGGAGGGTGATATGCGTCATCAGTTGCGGAAGAGATCCGCGTTGGCCTGCTGGAAGTCGCGGACCTGACGCTCGGCCTCTTCCTTCGCGATGCCGTAGCGCTTCTGCACATGGCCGGCCAGCTGGTCGCGATGGCCTTCCAGGGTGGTGATGTCGTCGTCGGTGAGCTTGCCCCACTGCTCCTTCACCTTGCCCTTGAAGATGTCCCAGTTGCCGGCGGCCTGTTCCTTGTTCATCGATCTCTCCATGTTCTTGGGGGTGCGTACCACGTCGTGACGTGCGCGGAGAAAAACCCGGTATCGCATGCGCGGTTCCCGGCGGGCGGCTACTACCGCTTGCGTTCGACGGCCGGGTCTTCTTCGCGGAGCTTGCTCTTGCCGATGCGCTCGGCACGCTCCAGTTCCGCTTTCTCGGCACCGTCCTCGATCGCGTCGCGGGCCTCGGCGCCGCTCTCCGCGACCCGGCCGGACTTGGCGAAACGCTCGGTCGCGGCATTGTATTCGCGCGCCGCCGTCCGGTTGCC
>JAEUKU010000368.1 GCA_016794075.1 Rhodospirillaceae bacterium | reverse complement strand
CCGCGACCTTCCGCCGCGCGCGCAGCCTGTCAATGCGATCACACACTATTGTCCCAAGGCTCATCGGTTTGCCTCTTGATCTTCGGCCGCGGTTTAACGAAATTCCAGCCGCTCGCGGATCGCCGTATCTGTCACGCGGTCGTCTTGGAACGACCGTGCCGTCACGCGCGTTGATCCGCGGCCAAGAAGCTGCGCATCGGACCACCCATTATCATGCGTCTCTCGAACGCCCTGATCGGCCTGCTCGTCGCGCTGCTGTTCGCCGGCGCCTGGGTCCTGCTCAACCGCCCGGTGGACGAGGAACCCTGGACCCAGGACGTTTCCGGCCTTACCTACACCCCCTTCCGCGAGGACGCCAACCCGACCAACGGGCGCGAGCCGACCCTGGCGCAGGTGCGCGAGGACCTCTCGCTGATGGCCGGCGTAACCTCGCAGCTGCGCACCTATTCCACCACCGGCGCCAATTACGGCATCCCGACCATGGCCGACCAGATGGGCCTGCGGGTCATGGCCGGCGCCTGGATCGACGTCGACGCGGAGAAGAACCGCCAGGAGATCGACAATCTGGTCGCCATGGCGCTGAACAGCGGCAGCGTCAGCCGCGTCACCGTCGGCAACGAGGCGATCTACAAGAACCTCGTCACCGTGCCGGAGCTGATCGCCTATATCCGCGAGGTGAAGCGCCGCCTGCCTGGCATCCCGGTGAGCACGGCCGAGCCCTATGGCGTGTGGCTCGACCACCCCGAATTGCTGGACGAGGTGGATTTCGTCGCCGTCCACATCCTGCCGTTCTGGAACGGCATCCCGGTCGAGGATGCGGTCGCCTGGACGCTCGGCAATTACCGCGCGGTGCAGGACGCGCTGAAGGCCCGCGGCCTCGACAAGCGCGTGGTGCTGACCGAGGTCGGCTGGCCGAGCCAGGGCCTGCAGCGCCAGGGCGCCGTCGCCTCGCCGGTCAACCAGGGCCTCTTCCTGCGCAATTTCGTGCGCGAAGCGAAGATGGCCGACATCGAGTATTTCATCATCGAGGGCTTCGACCAGCCGTGGAAGGCGGAGTTCGAAGGCGGCGTCGGCGCCTATTGGGGCGTGTGGGATGGCCACCGCGAACTGAAGCCGGCCTTGCAGGGCACGCTGGTCAATTACCAGAACTGGCGCTGGCTGGCCGGTGCCACCATCCTGTTCGGCCTGCCCTTCGTGCTGTGGATGCTGCGCGCGGAACTCGGCCTCGCCGGCCGCGGCCGCTTCTTCCTGGCGCTGATGGGCCAGGGCGGCGTGATGATCGGCGTGTGGATCTATGCCACCTATAGCGGCCGCTACCTGACCTGGTTCGACATCGTCGCGCTGGCCATGATCGCGCCGGCCACCATCCTGCTGCTCGCCATCTTCCTCATCGAAGGGGTGGAGATGGCGCTGAACCTGTGGCTGGGGCAGACCCGTCGCCGCCTGGTGCCGCCGCCGGTCAAGGGCTCCTGGCACCTGCCCAAGGTCTCCATCCACGTGCCTTGCTACAACGAGCCGCCGGAGATGATGATCGATACCATCCGGGCGCTGGAGCAGCTCGACTATCCGGATTTCGAAGTCCTGATCATCGACAACAACACGCGCGATGACGCCGTATGGCGCCCGGTCGAGGCCTATGTCGCGTCGCTCGACCGGCCGAATTTCCGCTTCTTCCACCTGCCGAAATGGCCGGGCTTCAAGGCGGGGGCGCTCAATTACGGCCTCAGCCAGACCCATCCGCAGGCCGAGATCGTCGCCACCATCGACAGCGACTACATCGTCCGGCCCGACTGGCTGAAGAACCTGGCGCCGCATTTCGCCGATCCGAACGTGGCGCTGGTGCAGGCGCCGCAGGATTACCGCGACGGCGGCGACGACCTCTTCAAGCGCATGTGCTTCTGGGAATATGCCGGCTTCTTCCATCTCGGCATGAAGACGCGCGACGAGCAGAACGCCATCATCCAGCACGGCACCATGGCGCTGATCCGCAAGGCGGCCTTGCAGCAGGTCGGCGGCTGGGGCGAGTGGTGCATCACCGAGGATGCCGAGCTGGGCCTGCGCCTGTTCAAGGCCGGGTATCGCGCCATCTATACCGAGAGCAGCTACGGCAAGGGCCTGATGCCGGACAGCTTCGACGCCTATCGCAAGCAGCGCTACCGCTGGGCCTATGGCGCCATGACCATCCTGAAGGGCCATGCGCGCGACCTGCTGCCCTTCGGCCGCCGCGCGCTGGAGCCCGGGCAGCGCTACCAGTTCCTGGCCGGCTGGATGCCGTGGATCGCCGACGGCCTGCAGCTGCTCTTCGTGTTCCTGGCGATCTTCTGGAGCCTCGGCATGCTCGCCTTCCCCGACAAGGTCGAGCCACCGCTGACGCTGTATCTGATCGTCACCCTGGGCATGTTCTTTTTCAAGATCGGCAAGTCGGTCTGGCTCTATGCCCGCAAGGTGCCGTGCAGCTTCGCCGACAATCTGGGCGCCGCCCTGGCCGGACTGTCGCTGTCCTACGCGGTCTCCAAGGCGGTGTGGAGCGGGCTCTTCACCTCCAGCCTGCCGTTCCACCGCACGCCGAAGCTGGAGAACCAGCCGGCGCTGATCCGCGGCCTGGTCGCCGCGCGCGAGGAGACGGCGATCCTGCTGCTGCTGGTGGGCAGCGGCATCGCCGTGATGTGGCAGCGCGGCGCGGTGGAGCCGACGACGATGCTGTGGGCCATCCTGCTCTTCGTCCAGGCGCTGCCCTTCCTGGCCGCGCTGGTGATGTCGATGATCAACGTGCTGCCGGTCTTCAAGTGGCGCCGCCCCGCGATCGTCCCCGGCATCGTCGCAGCCGCGCTGCCGGCGAAGCTGCCGGCGGACCTGCCGGCGCATACCCCGGCCGGCGTGCAGCCGATCGCCCGCGACCCGGCCTGACCAGGTGCGGCGGGCCGGGGGGATAGCGGCTTTCATCGGCATCGCGCTCGCGATCGCGGGTGCAGCCGCCTTCTGGCTCTGGCGGGCGCAGCCTGTGGTGCTGCCCGACGCACCCGGAAACAAGGTCGCCTGTCTCTCCTACACACCCTTCCGTGGCGACCAGACGCCATTCGACCAGAGCCTGGTGATCCCGCCCGCACAAATCGAGGAGGATCTGACCCAGCTGCGCACCGAGACCGGCTGCGTGCGCACCTATGCGGTCAACCAGGGGCTGGACCAGGTGGTGCCGATCGCCGAGCGCCTCGGCATGAAGGTGCTGATGGGCATCTGGATCGGCGTCAACGCGGCCGACAACGAGCTGCAGGTCGCCCGCGCCATCGAACTGGCCAAGGCGCATCCGGCGACGCTCAAAGGCATCATCGTCGGCAACGAGGTGCTGCTGCGCGGCGAGCAGAACGCGGAAACGCTCGCCGCCTTGCTGCGTCGGGTGCGCGAAGCGACCGGCGCCCCCGCGACCTATGCCGATGTCTGGGAGTTCTGGCTGCGCCATCCGCAGCTGGCCGAGGCGGTCGATTTCATCACCATCCACATCCTGCCCTATTGGGAGGATGACCCGGTGCCGGCGGCCGAAGGCGTCGCGCATATCGACGGCATCCTGCGCCAGGTCGAAGGCGCCTTTCCCGGCAAGACCATCTTCATCGGCGAAACCGGCTACCCGTCAGCCGGGCGGCAGCGCGAGGAGGCAGTGCCGGGCCTCGTCGAGCAGGCGCGCTTCATCCGCGAATTCCTCGCCTACGCAGCGGATCGCGAGCTCGACTACAACGTCATCGAGGCCTTCGACCAGCCGTGGAAGCGGGCGCTGGAGGGCACCGTCGGCGGCTATTGGGGCGTGTTCGGCGAGGATCGCCGGCCGAAATTCCCGCTGGTCGGGCCGGTCGCGGCGCTCGCCTCACCCTGGCCCGCTCTCGCCCTCAGCCTGGCGCTCGGCCTGGTCTTCTGGTGGCCGAGCCGGCGCAAGCCGATCTCGGCGCCCATGGCCGGAGCCCTGCCGATCCTGGCGGTCGCCGCGGGCACGGCCATCACGGCCTATCTCCTACATGCCCGCACCGCCGCCTTGCAGTGGGATGAATGGCTGGTCGAGGGCGGCCTGGCGCTGGTTTCCGCGCTCTGCGCCCGCCTCGCGCTGCAGGCCCTGGCCGCGCCCCGGCTGATCCCTGCCCCGGCCGGGGAGAGCCTCGACTGGCTGCGCCGTTTCTGGCGCCGGCGCCCGGATGCGCGGCTCGCCCTCGGCGCGCTGCAGGTCCTGGCGGTCGCCGGCGCCGCCAGCGTGGCGCTCGCCTTGGCATTCGACGCCCGC
>JAEUKU010000317.1 GCA_016794075.1 Rhodospirillaceae bacterium | reverse complement strand
GTGGAAGTCCAGGTTGTTGTAGGCCCAGCCCTGCACCTTCTTCGAGACCATGTGCTTGGTCTTGTAGTGCAGGATCGGGATGATCGGCAGATCGGCGAGGAAGATCTGCTCCGACTTCTCGAGCGCCGCCATGCGCTCCTTGGGGTCGGCGATGTTGAAGGAATCCTTCACCAGCTTGTCGAACTCTGCGTTGTTGTAGCCGGCGTCGTTGCGCGGGCCGGCATCGGAGAGGAACAGGTCAAGGAAGGTCACCGGATCGGCATAGTCGCCGATCCACGCGGCGCGCGCGACGTCGAAGGCCTTGTTGTCGCGGGTGTCGAGATAGACCTGCCATTCCTGATTGTTGAGCGTCGCGTTGACGCCGATCGACTTCCACATGCTCTGGACCGCGATGGCGATCTTCTTGTGGTTTTCGCTGGTGTTGTAGAGGATCTCGATGTTCAGCGGGTTGTCCGGACCATAGCCGGCCGCCTTCATCAGTTCCTTGGCCTTGGTCAGGCGCTCGCCCATCGGCATGTCCTTGAAGGACAGGTACTGCGTGGCGTAGTCCGGGGTTCCCGGCGGGACCCAGGAATAGGCCGGCAGGAAGCTGCCCTGCGTCACCTTGTCGGCGATGATCTCGCGGTCGATGGCAAGGGCGAGGGCCTCGCGCACTTCCTTCTTGGCGCCGGCTTCGCGGGTGGTGTTGACGACGTAGTAGTAGGTGCCGAGATAGGGCTTCGCCTCATACTCGTCCTTCATGTTCTCTTCGATCCACTTCACCTGGTCCGAGGGAACCTCGTAGGTGATGTGCAGCTCGCCCGCGCGGAAGCGCTTGAACTCCTCCGAGATGTCCTCGGTCGGGTAATAGACGATCTTGTCCAGCTTCACGTTGGCGGCATCGTAGTAGTTCGGGTTCTTCACCAGGGTCATCGAGGCCTGCGGGGTCCATTCCTGCATGGTGAAGGCACCGTTGCCGACGATGTTGCCCGGCTTGGTCCAATCCTGGCCGAATTTCTCGACGGTGGCCTTGTGCACCGGCAGGAAGGTGTTGTGGCGGATGAGGCCGAGGAAATACGGCGCCGACTTCTCCAGCGTGACCTGGAAGGTCTTGTCGTCGAGAGCCTTCACGCCGAGCGCGTTCAGGTCCTTTTCCTCACCCTTGCGGATCTTTTCCGCGTTGACGATGACGTCGGCGATCGGCGCGTAATCGGCGGCGATGGCGGGGTCGACCAGGCGCTGATAGGAATAGACGAAATCCGCGGCGGTGACGGGATCGCCGTTCGACCACTTGGAATCACGCAGATGGAAGGTATAGGTCTTGCCGTCGTCGCTGATTTCCCACTTCTCGGCGACACCGGGCGTAATCTGCCCGTCGGGCGTATAGGTGGTGAGGCCTTCGAAGACCTCATATTGGATGTTGGCCTCGGTGACGCCGGTCGACTTCTGCGGATCCATGGTCTCCGGCTCGGAGCCGTTGCCACGATGCAGAACCATTTCCGCCTGAGCAACGGCCGCCGACGCGAACAACGTCGCCGCCGTCAGCGCAGACAACAGGACGTTGCGCTTGATTAGTGACATTTGCATGTCCTCCCTAAACGATGTGAGGTCGCGCGCCGGTCCATCTTTTGATCTTGATTAGCCTCCGGTCCGGCGCGGACTTGGGCCGATATTCCCCGATCACCCGATCGGTTTCAATCAGATTAAGCCTCGAAAGTGCTGAATTCACGCGGCTTTCCGAGTGCCGGCGGTGTTCGCCTTTCGTATCGGTCGGGGGGCGGCTCTACCGTGAGCTCTGCTGCCCGTCACAAAGCCGGTCGCCGTCGGCGGGTGCTGACGGATTGACGGCGTGGCGGCGAAGCGCCGGACCGGCCGCGTCGTTTCGCTTCCCACCGTCCACTACTCGGCAGCCTCCCGGCGCCGGCCCGATGGCCTGCGGAACTCCGCCAGCAGTTCCGCCTCGCGCCGCTTGGCTATGGCGAGACTCGCCTCCTTGACGTGGCCATAGCCGCGAATCTGCTCGGGAATCGCGGCGAGGGAGACGGCGATGGCATGGTTGCCGGCTTCGAGCCGCTCGATAACTTCCTCGATCAGCCGTTCGTAGTCCGCGATCAGCCGGCGCTCCAACACCCGCTCCGGCGTGCGGCCAAATGGATCGAGGGCCGTGCCGCGCAGCGCCTTGCCGCGTGCCAGCAGCGGAAACACCCGGCCAATCCAGGGGCCGAACACCTTCTTCTTGATCTTGCCGGTGACCGGATCGGGGTGCGACACGGCCGGTGGCGCCAGATGATAGTGCAGGCGGTACTCACCCTCGAACTGGGCGGCGATGCGGTCGTGGAAGTCCCGGTCGGCATGAAGCCGGGCGACCTCGTATTCGTCCTTGTAGGCGAGCAGTTTGGCATAATACCTGGCGACCGCGACGGTCAGCGCGTCCGATCCCGGCATCGCCGCGCGTTCGGCCTCCGCCACGCGCTCGACCAGATGCCGGTAGCGGGCCGCATAGGCGGCGTCCTGGTAGCGCGTCAAATGCGCCGCGCGATGGGCGATAATCTCGTCCAGGCCCTGCGGGATGGCGCGCGCGGTCGGCGCGCTCTGTGCCGCCGCAACCTGCACCGCGGCGAGGTCGAGCGCCGCACGCCGGCCCCATTGAAAAGCCTGTCGGTTCAGCTCCACCGCGGTCCGGTTGAGCTCGATCGCGCGCAGGATCGCGTCCGCCGAGACGGGGATCAGGCCGCGCTGATAGGCGAAGCCGAGCATGAACATGTTGCCGGCGATGGAATCGCCCAGCAGCGCGGTGGCAATCCCGGTGCCGTCGACGAATTCCGCCGCGCCTGGCCCGACCGCAGCCTCGATGGCGCCGCGCAAGGTGTGGCCGGGGAAATTGTAGTCCGGATTGCGGATAAAATCCGCCGTGATGGTCTCGTGGTCGTTGACGATGGCGCGGCTGTGGCCGACGCGACCCTTGGCCAAAGCGTCGAAGGTGGCGGCGACCACGATGTCGCAACCGAGCAGCAAATCGGCATTGCCGGCCGCGACGCGCACGGCGTGGATTTCTTCCGGCGTGTTGGCGATGCGAATGTGGGAGAAGACCGCGCCGCCCTTCTGGGCGAGGCCGGTCATGTCCATGATCGAGCAGCCCTTGCCCTCGAGATGGGCGGCCATGCCCAGCAGCGCGCCAATGGTGACGACGCCGGTGCCGCCGATGCCGGTGACCAGGATGTTGAACGGGTCCTTGAGCGCCGGCAGTGCCGGTTCGGGCAGTTCCTCGGCCACTGGTGCGACCGGATGCGGCTTCCTGAGCTTGCCGCCCTCGATGGTGACAAAGGAGGGGCAGAAGCCGTTCAGGCAGGAATAATCCTTGTTGCAACTCGACTGGTCGATGGCGCGCTTGCGGCCCATCGCGGTTTCCAGCGGGATGACCGACAGGCAGTTGCTGGTCTTCGAGCAATCGCCGCAGCCTTCGCAGACCTCCTCGTTGATGAAGACGCGCTTGGCCGGGTCGGGCATCAGGCCGCGCTTGCGCCGGCGGCGCTTCTCGGCGGCGCAGGTCTGGTCGTAGATGATGGCGGTGCAGCCCTCGATCTCGCGCATCTCGCGCTGGATGGTGTCGAGCTCGTCGCGATGATGCACCAGCACGCCGTCGGGGAAATCGGCGGTCGGGTATTTCTCCGGGTCGTCGGTGACGACCGTGATCTTCTTCAAGCCCTCCGCCGCCAGCTGGTGCGCGATCATCGGCACGCTGAGCGGCCCGTCGAAGGGCTGGCCGCCGGTCATCGCCACCGCGTCGTTGAACAGGATCTTGTAGGTGATGTTGACGCCCGCAGCGACTGCGGCGCGGATGGCGATCAGGCCCGAGTGGTAATAGGTGCCGTCGCCCAAATTCTGGAACACGTGCGGCGTCTTGGAGAAGGGCGCCTGGCCGACCCAGGTGACGCCTTCGCCGCCCATCTGGGTCAGGGTCTCGGTGCCGCGATCCATCCAGGTCGCCATGGTGTGGCAGCCGATGCCGCCCAAGGCACGCGAGCCCTCCGGCAGGACGGTCGAGGTGTTGTGCGGGCAGCCGGAGCAGAAATACGCGACGCGGCGGATGGCGGGCTTGTAGCCCTCCAGCGCCCGTTCCTTGGCCTCGAGGAATTTCAGCCGGTCCTCGATCTGCGGCGAGGTGTGGAAGCGGGCGATGCGTCGCGCGATGACGCGGGCGATGCGCGCCGGGGTCAGTTCGTCGGCGGAGGGCAGGATCCATTCCCGGTTCTCGTCGAACTTGCCGACCACCTTGGGCCGCACGCTCTCCTTCCAGTTATAGAGCTGCTCCTTGAGCTGGTTCTCCATCAGGGCGCGCTTTTCCTCGACAACGAGAATCTCTTCGAGGCCCTCGGCGAATTGGCGCACGCCCTCCCGCTCCAGCGGCCAGGTCATGCCGACCTTGTAGAGCGAAAGGCCGATGCGCTTGGCGTAGTCCTCGTCGATGCCCAGATCGTCCAGCGCCTGGCGCACGTCCATATAGGTCTTGCCGCAGGTGACGATGCCGAAGCGCCGGTTCGGGCTGTCGATCATCACCTTGTTCAGCTGGTTGGCGCGGGCGAAGGCGAGGGCGGCGTAGAGCTTGTATTTGTGGAGCAGCATCTCCTGCTCCAGCGCCTGGACGGTGATGAAGGGCGTCGAGGCCTTGCGGATGTTGAGGCCGCCGGCGGGCAGCTCGAAATCCTCGGGCGTCTTGATCTGGACGCGATCGGGGTCGATGTAAACCGACGCGGTGGAATCGCAATTGTCGGCCACCACCTTCATGGCGATCCAGCAGCCGGAATAGCGCGAGGCGGCCCAGCCGATGAGGCCGTAATCGAGGAATTCCTGGATGTTCGCCGGATTGAGCACCGGGATGCCGTAATCCATGAAGGCATATTCGGTCTGGTGCGCGGTGGTCGAGGATTTGCAGGTGTGGTCGTCGCCGGCCAGCACCAGCACGCCGCCATGCTTCGCGGTGCCGGCAAGGTTGGCGTGGCGGAAGACGTCACCGCAGCGGTCCACGCCCGGCCCCTTGCCGTACCACATGCCGAAGACGCCGTCATATTTGCTGTCGCCGAAGAGGTCGAGTTGCTGCGTGCCCCACAGCGCGGTGGCGGCCAGATCCTCGTTCACGCCGGGCTGGAACTTGATGTGGTGCCGGTCCAGGTGCTTCTTGGCCGCCGCCATCGCCTGGTCGAGCCCGCCCAAGGGCGAGCCGCGATAGCCCGTCACGTAGCCGGCCGTATTCAACCCCGCCGCGAGGTCGCGCTGGCGCTGCATCAGCGTCAGCCGGGTCAGCGCCTGCATGCCGTTGAGGTAAACCCGGCC
>JAEUKU010000269.1 GCA_016794075.1 Rhodospirillaceae bacterium | reverse complement strand
CTTGGCGAGCCAGACGGCCTGGCGCGGCAGGTGGCGCCGGTCGGCCTCGTTCAGCGTCGCGGCGATGGCGGCGAGGCTGGTTTCCGCCTGCTGCACCTGGCGCAGGATCAAGCCGCAGAGGTCGAGGCGCAGCCGGTACTTGCTGAAGGCGAAGAGCGGATGCTCGGCGATCGCGGCCAGATCCGCAGGGAACGCGCCGAGGCCGAGGCGGTCGCCCGGCGCGATCACATCGCTCGGATAGGACGCGAAGGCGGCGAAGGGGTCGGGGCGCGCCGGCCAGTGGTTCGCGGCCCGCGCCGGCGCCGATTCAGCGGCGGCGCGGCGGCGCTCCGCCAGGTCGCTCCACAACGCCTGATAGCGCGCGACGACGTGGCGCCAGTCGAACTCCGCTGCCGCCTTCGCCTGCGCCGCGGCGCCCAGGCGCCGGCGCAGATCCGCGTTCTCGATGAGCGCGCGATAGGCCTCCGCCGCGGCGGCCACGTCCACCGCGACGAACTGGCTGGCATAGCCGCAATAGCGGTCATAGGTGTCGATCCCGGCGGCGTGCGTGTCGGCGAGGTCGGCGCCCTGCCCGGGCGGCGGCGCCAGGGTCGGCACGCGGAAGCCATGCGCGCCGTGTTCCACCGTGTCGCGATAGCCGTCCCAGTCGCTGACCACCGAGGGCAGGCCGGCGGCCATCGCCTCGATCGGCGTCAGGCCGAAGCTCTCCTGGATGTTGTCGGACAGCGAGGTGAAGATGTCCGCCGCCTGCCAGATGGCGACGCGCAGATCGGGCTTGCGGCCATCGAGGAAATGCGCGGTGACGCCGGGGCAGAACGCCTTGGCGCCGTCGCGGAACGCCTGCTCGATGAAGTCGTTGGCGAACCAGCCGGCCTGGATCAGGTGCAGGCGCTTGCCGGTCTCGCGCGCGGCCCGCTCCAGCGCCAGGTACATGGGAAAGGGATGCGCTTTGGCATGAAAGCTGAGCCGGCCGAGGAACAGCACCGCGACGTCGTCCGGGCCGATGCCGAGTGCGGCGCGCTGGGCCGCGCGCGCCGCGGAATCGGCCGCGAACTTGGCGCAATCGACGCCGAGCGGAATGACCGGCAGCTGCGGCCGCGTGAAGCGCTGCGCGCCCAGGCGTTCGGCCAGGTAGGCCTGCTGCTCGGCGAGCAGGCCCTCGATCATCGCCTTGACCGGCTTTGACGTGCAGATCACCGCATCCCAATCCTGGACCGGCGCCAGCGGCAACTCGGCGATCATGTCCATCGCCCCGGCGGAGGCGGTGGTATGGGTGATGCCGGTCAGGCTGTAGGCGCGCTGGTCGCCGGCGCGGCGCCGCCAGGCATGGGTGTGCAAGCCGGGATCGGGCAGATAGAGCGCGCCCGGCTTGGCCAGGCCCGCCGGCCCCGCCCAGGGCACCCATTCGACCGGGATGGCCCCGCCGGCGTCCGCCGCACTCGCCCGCGCCAGGGCGGCGAAATGCTCGGCCGCCTTGCGCTCGGCGGCATAGCAGTAGAAGCGGTCGACACCGGCATGGCGCAGCCAGGCCTCGAGAAAGCCCTCGCCCGCGGCCATACGGCCCATCAGCTTCGGCCCCCTGGTCTCGTAACCGGCCGGCACGTAATGGATCGCGGCGTTGCTCGGCATCATTCCCCCGATTTCAATGCCTTGTGCTAGGCCAGCGGGCCACCGGCCGCAAGGGCGGTCAGGGCGATTAATTCCTTTTTAGGGAAGCCGGGGCAAAAAGGTATCGACCCAAAACCAGCCCCGGGTTTCAGCGCCAGGTGACCATGCAACGGCTCTTCGCGTCCAAGAGAAAGCAGCGGACAGGCCTGTCTTTCATTCTGTTCGCCTTCACCTTCCTCTGCGTCATCGGCGCCGCATCGTTCTTGACCCTGATCGGCGTGCGCAGCGGCATGATCAAGGCCGTGGCGCCGCAGGTGCGCGACTTCGCGGCGGATATCGGCCTGCTCGACCCGGCGACCTGCGTGGTCGATGCCCGCAACCAGCTCGATTGCCGCGCCGGGGCCGAGGGCACCTCGATCCGCCTGGTAATCGGGGAATTGCAGCAGACGCGCGAGGACCTGGCGCGCGAGCGGGAGCTGCGCATCGCCGCGGAGGAGAAGGCCAAGACCGCGACCGAGGCGCTGCGCCGCCTGGCCGATTCGATGCAGAGCGTGCCCGGCATGGCGCCGAGCGGCGTGGCGGCGGCGGCGGAGCGGGCCCAACCCTATGTCATGCTCCCCGGCGACGTGGTGCAGCCGTTCAGCAAGCGCCTGACACTGGTCTACCGCCAACCGGTCGATGCCACCAAGGTGCTGCTCGGCTCCGATCTGTGGCAGGGCGACCGCGAGATGGAATTCTACAAGCCCTATCGCGCCACCATCGGCGCGGCCGGGGAGAAGACCGAGCTGGAGCTCGTCGTCTCCCCCGCCCCGGACTGGAGCGACGGCGACCGCTCGATCCGCCTGGAGCTGAAGCCGCTGGAGACGGCGGCTCCGAGCGAGTCGGGCTCCAGCACCCAGAACCCTTAGAGCAGGGCGCCGCGCGAAACGTCGCGCCCGCGCGCGCCGGTCACGGCTGCGCGCATGCCCCCGGCGCGGGCAGTCGCACGACGGTCACGTCATTGACGTCGATTTTCTCACCGAAAGCATTGAGTTCGAGCTGAACCTGCGCCGGCACCATCGCGCCGCGATAGACGATGGCGGTCACGTTGTATTGCCGCAGGATCGAGCAGCGCTGCGCCGCCCCGGTCTCGGGGGCGAAGAATGCCCGCGACGCCTCCTGTCGGACGGGGGAATCCGGCACTTCGGGAAAGTGGTAGGGGATGGAAACCACCTTCATGTGGTGCGCCTGCATCGGATAGGCCGTCGTCCAATTGGCGATGACGACGCGGCCGTCGCCGACGATGGCCCGCACCGCCGAGGCCGTCGCATTGATGTCGCGCGACCAGGTCTCAAACTTGGCATCGGCCTGTCCGTCGAGATAGCGATAGGCCAGGAGCGAGAAACCGGTCGCCATGGCGGCGTTCGCCACGAACATCCCGACGATCACGCCCACCAGGATCGGTCGCAGCGCGCCCCTGAAACGGCCTTGGCTCCGATCCGGCAGGTCGAACAGCAACGCGGTCGTGGAAATCTGCAGGAAGACCACGAGAAAGGGCAGCAGCCGCAGCACCATCCAGGACCCGGCGAGATAGAGGACGATGAGCCCGCCGATGATCCCGGCGGTGCCGAGCGCCAGATCCAGCCGCCACGCCTTCCGCCGAAGGTCGTAGAACCCGACGACGCCGACCAGCGCGTGGCCAAGGATCGCCACGACGACGAGGGGATTGGTCCAGTCGAAGGGCGGGGTGAACGGGAGGCTGTAGAAGCCGCCGATCGCCGCGTAATCCAGCGGATTGTAGTACCACCATCGGCTGGAGAGCAGCACCCCGGCCAGGACAGCGAGCACGATGAGGCCGCGCCTGGCATAGGGGAACGAGCCGTGAAAAAGGGCAAAGGTCAGCATGCCGCCGATCGCGAAAGCGGCCTGAAGCTGATGCGTCGCGAACATGAAGGCGGTGATCAAGGCAATCGCGCCCAGGATGGCGCCCAGGACCTGGCGCGGCGCCTTCGATCGCAGGGCCTCCAGCACCAGCCACCACGCGATATAGCCGGCGCCGAACACGATCGCGAAGGGATATGACGCGCTGAACGCCATGGTGGAGAACGTGTGGAAGCCTGTGTGGTTGAACGCGCCGGCCCAGCTCCCGAATGTCACGAGCAGCAGGACCAGCGGCGCCCAACGCTGGCCAAAATAGGCGCGGGAAAACAGGCGAATGCCGACCACCAGCGCCAGCATCGACAAGGTCGCACTGATGCCGAGCAGTTGCTGCGCCGTAAGCCCCAGCCACCTGCCGAGAACGGCAAGCGCCACGTACCAGGGCATATAGCTTCGCGACGGCACGTCGGAGACGATGTGCGGATTGCCGGCATGAAACGGCGAGTCCAGCAGCGCATTGAGCACGGCGATGTGGTGCCAGACATCGCGATCGTAGGAAACGATGTTGATCGGGTGGAAGAGGTGAAGCGCTGAGATCGCCACCACGACCGCCAGGGCGACAACGAAGAAGGCCAGCTCCGGCAGCGCAATTGCGCTCGCATTCGCTTGACGATCACCCGCGATCGGGCCGATCGGCCGCCCCTGGTCACCCGGCATGAAGCCCCCTCCGCGGAGGGATTCAATCATGAGTCGGCATGCTGGACAAGGCATTCGCGCGAACGCGGCCGGCGAACGCCGTGCGGAGCGGCGCTAGACGTCCAGATTGGCCACGTTCAGCGCGTTCGACTGGATGAAGTCGCGGCGCGGCTCGACCAGGTCGCCCATCAGGGTGGAGAACACCTCTTCGGCGTCGTCGGCGTGGTTCACCTTCACCTGCAGCAGGGCGCGCACGTTGGGGTCGAGCGTGGTCTTCCACAGCTGCTCCGGGTTCATCTCGCCCAGGCCCTTGTAACGCTGGATCTCCAGGCCCTTCTTGCCGCTTTCAGTCACCGCCCTGGTGAGGCCGAGGGGGCCGGAGATGCGGATGAGCCTGTCCTTCACGATGAAGCTGGCGGGCGTGCCATAGGTTTCCCGCAGTTCCGCCTTCATCGTCTCCAGCCGGTGGCATTCCGCTGAGCGGATCAGCGCCGCGTCGATGACATGGCTTTCGGTGATGCCGCGCAGGCGGCGCTTGAAGGCCAGCCCGCCGTCCTGGTCGGCGATGCCGGTCCAGCCGCGCTCCGCTTCCGGCGCCAGGTCGTCGAGGCGCCGGGCGATCGCCGCAGCGATGCCGGGATCCGCCGCCGATTGCGGGTTGAGCGCGCCGAGGATCGCCGCCTGCTCCACCACATCGGCGGAGCCCACCTTGCGGATCAGCGGCTCCATCAGGTGCGCCGCCGCGGTCGCCTGGTCGACCACGCGGCGCAGATCGGCGCCGGCGATCTGGGCGCCGCCGCCCAGCTGCAGCACGGCGCCTTCGAGGCCGAGATTGACCAGGAATTCCTCCAGCGCGCGATCATCCTTCAGATACGTCTCCGACTTGCCGCGTGCGGCGCGGTAAAGCGGCGGCTGGGCGATGTAGAGATAGCCCTTCTCGATCACCTGCGGCATCTGCCGGTAGAAGAAGGTGAGCAGCAGCGTGCGGATATGCGACCCGTCGACATCGGCGTCGGTCATGATGATGATCTTGTGGTAGCGGCTCTTGCCGACGTCGAACTCCTCCGAGCCGATGCCGGTGCCCAAGGCCGCGATCAGCGTGCCGATCTCGGCCGAGCTCAGCATTTTGTCGAAGCGTGCGCGCTCCACGTTCAGGATCTTGCCGCGCAAGGGCAGGATCGCCTGGGTGCGGCGGTCGCGGCCCTGCTTGGCCGAGCCGCCGGCGCTATCGCCCTCGACGATGAAGAGCTCGGAGAGCGCCGGGTCGCGTTCCTGGCAATCGGCGAGCTTGCCGGGCAGCGAGGAGATGTCCAAGGCACCCTTGCGCCGGGTCAGGTCTCGGGCCTTGCGCGCCGCTTCGCGGGCGGCGGCGGCTTCGACCACCTTCATGACAATGCGCTTGGCATCGCCCGGATGCTCCTCCAGCCACTGGCCGAGCTTTTCGTTGACCACCGCCTCGACGATCGGCCGCACCTCGGAGGAGACCAGCTTGTCCTTGGTCTGGGAGGAGAATTTCGGGTCCGGCACCTTGACCGAGAGGACGCAGGTGAGGCCTTCGCGCACGTCCTCGCCGGTCAGCTCGACCTTCTCCTTCCTGGCGATGCCGCTTTCCTCGGCATAGCGGTTGATCTGCCGTGTCATGGCGCCGCGAAAGCCGGCCAGGTGCGTGCCGCCGTCGCGCTGCGGGATGTTGTTGGTAAAGCACAGCATGGTCTCGTGATAGGCGTCGGTCCATTCCATCGCCACTTCGACGGTGATGCCGTCCTTCTCGCCCGCGACCACGATCGGCGGCTCGTGCAGCGCGTTCTTCGAGCGGTCGAGATAGCGCACGAAGGCCTCGATGCCGCCCTCGTAGTGGAACTCGGCCACCTTCGGCTCGACGCCGCGCGCATCGGTCAGGATCAGGCGAACGCCGGAATTGAGGAACGCGAGCTCGCGCAGGCGATGCTCCAGCGTGGCGTAGTCGAACACCGTCTTGGTGAAGATCGTCGGCGAGGGCAGGAAGGTCACCTCGGTGCCGCGCTTGCCATGGGCGTCGCCGACAATCGCCAGCGGCGCCGCGGCATCGCCCATGCGGAAGCGCATGTAGTGTTCCTTGCCGTCGCGCCAGATGCGCAGATCGAGATGCTCGGAGAGCGCGTTGACCACCGACACGCCGACGCCGTGCAGGCCGCCGGAGACCTTGTAGGAATTCTGGTCGAACTTTCCGCCGGCATGCAGCTGGGTCATGATGACCTCGGCCGCCGAGACGCCCTCTTCCTTGTGGATGTCGACCGGGATGCCGCGGCCGTTGTCGCGCACGGTGACCGAGCCGTCGCCGTTCAGCATGACGTCGACGCGGTCGCAGAAGCCGGCCAAGGATTCGTCGATGGCGTTGTCGACCACCTCATAGACCATGTGGTGCAGGCCGGACCCGTCATCGGTGTCGCCGATATACATGCCCGGGCGCTTGCGCACCGCGTCGAGGCCCTTCAGCACCTTGATGGAATCGGCGCCGTAATCGCTGGTGTCCTCGCCGCCCGCAATCGGGCCGGAAGACGTTTCGTCGTGCTTATCGTCGATCATGTCCGTCACTCAAAGTCGCATCGGCGCGAAGCGGGGCTTCGCCGCCGGATTGGAAAGAACCGAAATCACAAGCTCCGCAGGCGCCCGTCTTCGATCTCGAAGAATTGCGCGGCGCCGGCCAAAGGCTGGAACGGCTCGCGGTCGGCGCCGCTCATCCAGGCCTGCAGCCCCAAGGCCAGGATCTCCGCGAACAGCGCTTCGCGCCGCGTGCGGTCGAGATGCGCCGCCGCCTCGTCCAGCAGCAGCACCGGCGCCTGGCCGCGCCGGGACCTGGTCAGCCGCGCCTCGGCGAGCGTGATGGAGAGCAGCAGCGCGCGCTGCTCCCCGGTCGAGCACTCGTCGGCGCGGAGCGGCACGCCGCCCAGCGTGCGGCCGAGATAGATCACCTCGAGGTCGCTGCGATGCGTGCCCCATTCGGTGACGCCGCTGGCCGCGTCGCTCATCCGTGCCGCCGCCAGGCGTTCCTTCAGCTTTTCCTCCGCCGCCAGGGCCGGGCCTTGCTCGAGCCAGTTCTCGACGCTGCCGGCGATCGTCAGCCCGGCGCGCGGGAACGGCGATTCGGTTTCGCTCAGCGCCACGTTCAAGGCCGCCACCGCCTCGCGCCGCGAGGCCGCGATGGCGACCGCCACGGCTGCCATTTCGCCTTCCAGCCCGTCGAGCCAGGAGCGCAGGTCGCTCTCCGCCGCCGCCACCTCGCCACGCAGCAGCCGCGCGCGTTCGCGCAAGGCGCCCTCATAGGCGGCCACGCGCCCGGCATGCGCCGGGTCGATACCGGTGACCAGCCGGTCCAGGAAACGGCGGCGGCTCGAAGCCGCCTCATCGAACAGCCGGTCCATCGCCGGCACCAGCCATTGCACCGACAGGATCTCGGCGAAATCCGCCTGGTTCCTGGCCGGGGCGCCGTTAATCCGCGCCAGGCGCCGGTCGCGGCCGATCTGCGCCGGGCCCAGCGGGTCGCGCCCGGTGCCGACCGCGAAATCGCCGCCCGGCGTCGTCAGCTTGGCGTGCACCGCCCAGGCCATGTTTGCCTGATTGCCGGGCCCGCGGAAATCGATCTCCGACAGCTTGGCGCGGCTGAGGCCGCTGCCCGGGCCGAGCAGCGAGACCGCTTCCAGCAGGTTGGTCTTGCCGGCGCCGTTCGCCCCCACCAGCACCACCGGCGCGGCATCGAGGTCGAGCGCCAGGTGGCGGTAGTTGCGGAACCGGGTCAGCGCCAGATGCGTGAGACCACAAGGAGGCGTGGCGGCCGGATCGCTCCGCCCGCTTTGGATGTTCGATGTCAGTCGCCCTGAATCGCGCACCAAACTCGCCAAGCCGTCACACTCGCATCGGCATCAGCACATACAGCGCCATCGCATCGGCCATGTCGCGGACCAGCGTCGGCGCCACCGCGTCGGCCAGCACCATCTGCAGCCCATCGCCCTCGATCTCGTCGGCCACGTCGAGCAGATAGCGCGAGTTGAAGCCGATCTCGATCGGGGTGCCGTCGTATTTCACTTCCAGCTCTTCGACCGCGGTGCCGTTCTCGGCGCTGGTCGCCGAGATGGTGAGCGCGCCGGGCTTCAAGGAGAGCTTCACCGCGCGCGACTTCTCGCTCGAAATGGTCGAGACACGGTCGATGGCGTCGCGGAACTCGCGCCGGTCGATCTCCAGCACCTTGTCGTTGCCGGTCGGGATCACCCGCTGGTAGTCGGGGAAGGAGCCGTCGATCAGCTTCGAGGTCAGCACGGTGTCGTCGAAGGCGAAGCGCACGCGGGTGTCGGAGAGCGACACTTCCACCGCGCCGTCGACCTCCTCCAGCAGCTTGCGCACTTCGCCCACCATCTTGCGCGGCACGATGACGCCGGGGATCTTCTCCGCCCCCTCGGGCAGCGGCATCTCGACCCGGGCCAGGCGATGGCCGTCGGTCGCCACGGCGCGGAGCGCCTGCTGCTTGCCGCTGGAATGGGCATGCAGGTAGATGCCGTTCAGGTAGTAGCGCGTCTCCTCGGTCGAGATGGCGAAGCGCGTATGGTCGATCAGGCTGCGCAGGTCGACCGCCGAGAGCGGGAAACGGTGCGGCAGGTCGCCGGAGGCGGTCGAGGGGAAATCCTCCTTGGGCAGGGTCTGCAGGGTGAAGCGCGAGCGCCCCGCCCGGATCGCCATCTGGCCGCCGTCGCCGGCGAGTTCCAGCTGCACCTGGGCACCCTCGGGCAGCTTGCGCACGATGTCGTAGAGCATGTGCGCCGGCACGGTGGCGGCGCCGGGCGCGGCCACGTCGGCGGCGGTGTGCTCGACGATCGCCAGGTCCATGTCGGTGGCGGTCAGGCTGACCCGGTCGCCTTTCGCCTCGATCAGGACGTTGCTGAGGATGGGAATGGTGTTGCGGCGCTCCACAACGCTTTGGACATGCCCCAGGGACTTCAGCAGAGCCGCCCGTTCGATCGTCAGTTTCATGGTCCTTGCCACCCCATCGAAATCTCTGAATGCCAGCGCG
>JAEUKU010000238.1 GCA_016794075.1 Rhodospirillaceae bacterium | reverse complement strand
CAGCTCCAGCGCGCCCACCGCGGCGCGGTCGGCGGCGAGATTGGGCCAGCCGTCGCGCGGATTGACCAGGCGCAGATCGACGAGGCCGCAATTCAGCATGGCGCGCGCCGCGGCGCCGATATTCTCGCCCAGCTGCGGCGTCACCAGGATGATGGCCGGACCCGCGGCGGCGGGGTCGCCTTGCCGCTTAGCGGTCACGGGATTTCAGCAGCTTCCAGGTGATGGCGTCGTTCAGCGCCTCATAGGAAGCGTCGATGATATTGGGGCTGACGCCGACGGTGCTCCAGCGCTCGCCGTTCTTGTCGGCGCTCTCGATCATCACGCGCGTGATCGCCTCGGTGCCGGCCTGGGGCGTCAGGATGCGGACCTTGAAGTCCACCAGGCGCATGTCGTCGAGCTGCGGGTAATGCGGCAGCAGCGCCTTGCGCAAGGCGGTGTCCAGCGCGTTGACCGGGCCGTTGCCGACCGCGACCGTCATCGTCGCCTCGCCGCCGACCTCGACATTGACCGTCGCCTCGGATTCGGTGATCAGCTCGCCGCGCGCGTTCCAGCGCCGTTCGTCCATCACCCGGAAGCGCGACAGCTTGAACAGTTCGGGCAAGCCGCCGATGGCGCGCCGGGCCAGCAGCTCGAAGCTCGCCTCGGCGCCGTCATAGGCATAGCCGTCGAATTCGCGCTGTTTCACGATCTCGACCAGCGAGGCGACCTTGGGGTCCGACGCGTTCACCTCGAAACCGATTTCGCGGAAGCGCGCCAGGATGTTGGCGCGGCCGGACTGGTCGGAGACCACGATGTGGCGCCGGTTGCCGACCAGCTTGGGCTCGATATGCTCGTAGGTGCGCGGGTCCTTCTCCACAGCCGAGACATGCAGGCCGCCCTTGTGGGCGAACGCGCTGTCGCCGACATAGGCGGCGTGGCGGTTAGGCGCGCGGTTCAGCCGTTCGTCCAGCAGGCGCGAAACGTGGGTCAACTGCGCCAGGTCCTTGTCGCTCAAGCCGGTCTTGAAATCGGTCTTCAGCATCAGCGAGGGGATGAGCGAAACGAGGTTGGCATTGCCGCAGCGTTCGCCCAGGCCGTTCAGCGTGCCCTGCACCTGGCGCACGCCGGCCTGCACGGCGGCCAGCGAATTGGCCACCGCGTTCTCGGTGTCGTTGTGGCAATGGATGCCCAGGTGGGAACCGGGGATCTTCTTCGTCACCTCGCCGACAATGCGCGCGATCTCATGCGGCAGGGTGCCGCCATTGGTGTCGCACAGCACCACCCAGCGGGCGCCGGCCTGATGGGCCGCCAGCGCGCAATCGAGCGCATAGCCGGGATTGGCCTTGTAGCCGTCGAAGAAATGCTCGGCGTCGAACATGACCTCGTCGCGGCGCGTCTTCGCATGGGCGACGCTTTCGGCGATCATTTCCAGGTTCTCGGCGTTCGAGACGCCGAGCGCCACGTCGACATGGAAGTCCCAGGACTTGCCGACCATGCAGACGGCGCTGGTCTTGGCGTTCAGCAGCGCGCCCAGGCCGGGGTCGTTCTCGGCGCTGCGGCCCGGCCGGCGGGTCATGCCGAAGGCCACCAGCCGGGCACGCTTCAGGGTCGGCGGGCTGCCGAAAAAGGCGTCGTCGGTCGGATTGGCGCCCGGCCAGCCGCCCTCGACATAGTCGATGCCGATGCGGTCGAGGGCGAGGGCGATGGCGGCCTTGTCGTCGGCGGAGAAGTCGACCCCCTGGGTCTGCGCCCCGTCGCGCAGGGTGCTGTCGAACAAATAGACGCGCTTGTCGTCGGACATGCTTTTCCCGCCCTTTCCGGTGGGGTATTCAGCACATCGGGACCGTAGAATCAACCAACCGGCGGGATTTGCCACCCACGCCGCCCGAGGAAGCCAGATGCTCGATCTGACGCAGATTTTGCCCTTCATGGCCGCCGCCCTGGCGCTCAACCTGACGCCTGGCGCCGACATGACCTATGTCATCGCCCGCTCCGCCACCCAGGGCCGCGCCGCCGGGCTCGCCGCCAGCTTCGGCATCGCCGCCGGGGCCATGGGCCATACCGTGCTGGCCGCGATCGGCGTCTCGGCGCTGCTGCAGCATTCGGAGACCGCGTTCCTGGCGGTGAAATATGCCGGTGCCGCCTATCTGCTCTATCTGGCGTGGAAGGCGATCCGCTCCGGCGATGCGGCCTTGGCGACCGACCGCAATCTCGGACGCGCCGGGCTGTGGCGGGTGTTCGCCGAGGGCGCCCTCACCAACCTGCTCAACCCGAAGGTGGCGCTGTTCATCCTCGCGTTCCTGCCGCAATTCGTCGATCCGGGCCGCGGCAACGCGGTGGTGCAGATCCTGCTGCTGGGGGTGCTGTTCAACACCAGCGGCACCATCGTCAACGGCATCGTCGCCTGCTCCGCCAGCGCGGCGGCGCGGGCGATCGGCAATTCCGCGACCTTCGGGCGCTGGCTGAACCGGATCTCGGCCCTGGTCTTCGTTGGCCTGGCCGTGCGTCTGGCGCTGACCGAGCGGCGCTAGGTCAGAGCACCAGGCCGCGGATGCCCACGCCGTCGCTGAGATAGCCCAGGATCACGTCGACGCGCTCGCCGTCGCTCGACAGCGGCAGCAGCATGACGCCGACCTGCGACGTGCGATCCTGCCCGAACGGGCGGGCCGGCAGGCAGAACACCGGAGCCTTCTGGGCCACCACCTGGCGATAGGCGGCGAGTACGATCTCGGCGTCATCGGCCGGCCAGGCGGCGTCGACGGAAAGGCCGGTCGGATCGGAGCCGCGCAATTCGGTCAGTGCCGTGCCTACCAGGCGATAGCGGAACCTGGTGCCCTCGGGCCCCACATCGATCAGCGCCAGGCGGGACAGCCAGTCGCGCATCTCGATCGGGTCGATGTCGGCCCGGCGCGGCATGGCGCGGCCACCCCGGCGATTCTCCCAATAGCGATACAATTCCGACGTCCGGCGGCTGCAGTTCTGCAAGACGTCCGGTGAACTCGTCCTCTCCCAGGCGCGCGCACATGGCAGCACGGGACGAGCAAGATTGCCCCACGTCATTTGGTACCCCTGAAGATTGTCCTCTGTTGCCCGTGTATATGGGGAATATTGACCGATAGGACAAACTACATTTTTGCATGTGCGAAGGGCGAGATCCGCAGGACTTGTGGGAATCGCATGGAAATGGATCGTCTATGGCGCTATTTTCGCCGTCGATTGCGCATAATTTCCACAATAAGCAATATAATTACACAATCATGGCGCGCCTTGCCGGCGGAAGCGCAGCGACTTTAAATGTGATGTTGCACTGCGAAAAATCGGTGGCGGGCGGCGAAAATCGTCAAGCCGAAGCGTCGGAACGGCGGATTCCCTGGGCTGGCCGCACCCGCCGGTCCTCGCCATAGACCAAAACCCAGTCGACCGCCTCTCCGTCGCGCGACAGCGGCAAGGCGAGGGTGTTGCTGACCTGGTCGGCGACCGGCTTGGCCTCGTCCCAGCAATAGAGCGGCCGCCCTTGGTCGACCACCGCCGCGTAGAGCGCCAGCACCACCGGCACCGGGTCGCCATAGGCGGCCTGGCGCACGCTCATGCCGCTGGGGTCGTAGCCGCGCTGGCGCACGGCGCGCTCGCCCACCACGCGGTAGATGAGGTCGCCGGGATCGCGATCGCGCGGCGACCCCGCAACCACCTCGACCATCATGATGCCGGAGAGCCAGGGACGCAGTTCCAGGAAGTCGATGTCGTCGGGCGAGGGCATGGCGCGCGCGCCGCGCTTGCGGTCCCAGTAGCGGAAGACCTGGGCAACCCCGCCGGTCGCTTGGCGCAGGAGATCTTCGGACGTGCCGGTCGTGTTCTCCTCCGCCCCCGGCGGCCTGAGCCATACCTGCATGGCATCCCCTCGGCTGCCGCGCTTAACCGTGCGGCCATCCGCAAGCTGAGCCATGTATCCGGCGGTTTCAACTTATGCGAAAGGTTAGGTTAGCCCCTTACACGTTGTGACTATAGGACTGGCGCTGTGCTGAGTGTCCGCCACAGCCAGCACCTAGGGCATGACGCTGCCACCGTTAGGATCAAGCGTCTGGCCGGTCATGAAGCTGGCACCGGGCCCAGCCAGGAACAGCGCGGCCGCGGCAACCTCTACCGGGCGGCCGACGCGCGCCATCGGGATCATCTCCTCTTTCGCGCGCCATTCCGGCGACATGTTGGCGAGGTCCAGCATGTCGGTGTCGATCGGCCCGGGGCAGATGGCGTTGACCAGGATGCGCGGGGCGAATTCCTTGGCCCAGGATTTGGTCAGATTGAGGATCGCCGCCTTGGAGGCGCAATAGACCGAGAATTGCTCGCGTCCGAAGTAGCCGAGATCCGACGCGATGTTGATGACCCGGCCGCCGCCCGCCTTGGCCATGTGCCGAATGGCTTCGCGCCCGGTCATGAAGGTGCCGCGCAGATTGATCGACATCAGCCAGTCGAAATCCGCCATCGTCGTCTCAAGCAGCGGCTTCTCCAGGATGACGCCGGCATTGTTCACCAGGATGTCCAGGCCGCCGAACCGATTGACGGTCTCGCGCACCGAATGCGCGGCATCTTCTTCCGAGGCCACGTCCGCCTTCACGGCGGCGATGCGGCCACCGGCGGCGACGATATCCGCCACCACGGCGGAGGCTTCCGCGCCATGCTCGTGATAGGTGACGGCGACGGCGGCACCCTCGGCGGCGAAGGCCTTGGCGATCGCCGCGCCGATGCCGCGCGCACCCCCGGTGACAAGAGCCGTCTTTCCAGCCAGAATTCCGGTCATATCATCACCTCACCGCGATCGATGTTGAGCGCCTGGCCGGTGATGTTCGCCGCCGCCTCCGAGGCCAGGAACAGATATGGGCCGGCGATATCTTTCGGCTCCATGAGGCCGCCGATCGCCTGGCCACCGACGATCTCATCCAGCAGCTCCGCTTCCGGTCGACCGGACCGCTCGGCCATGATTCGCAGGGATCGCATCGAGGCCTCGGTGCGGACCCAGCCGGGGCAGACGGCATTCACGGTGATGCCGTCCTTGCCCAGCTCCTTCGCCAGGACGCGCGTAAGGCCGATCACCGCATGCTTGGAGGCACAATAGGCGGCGAACTCGGCCTCGACGCTCTTGCCCCAGATCGAGGCGGTGAAAATGATGCGCCCGCCGCGTCGCATGTGCGGCAGGACGGCATGGGTGACCCAGAAGCTGCCGTTCACATTGATGTCGATGATGCGGGCGTAGGTGTCGAGCACGGCGGCATCTTCGCTGCGCACCGGCGTCAGGCGTTCGAGGCCGGCGTTGTTGACCAGCACGTCGATGTCGGCCATGTCACGAAAAGCGGCCTGTACCGCCGCACGGTCGGTGATGTCGCAGCGGACCGGCGCGACCGGCTGCGCGGATTGGCGCGACATCTGCGATGCGGTCTCGCTCACCGCCGCATCGTCGGCCAGGATCGTCACGCGCGCCCCGGCGGCGGCGAAGGCTTCCGCCACGCCGCGGCCGATGCCACGACTGGCCCCGGTCACCACCACATGCTTGCCGTCGAATCTCATGTGCGCTCGACCTTCACTGGCTCACTTCCATCTGTTCGCTGCGCAGGGCCTGGGTCCGGGTCAGGCCGAGGATGCGGTTGCGCAGATTGAAGAACGTTTCGGATTCGCGAAGCTTGATGTCCCGCTCCGCCGGCAGCAGGTCGCGGATCGCGATCTCCTCCAGGATCTTCGCCGGGCGGGCCGAGAAGACGAAGATGCGATCGGCCAGGAACACCGCCTCCTCCACGTCGTGGGTGACGAAGATGACGGTCTTGCGCTCCTTCAGGCAGAGGTCGCGCAGCTGCAGCTGCAGGAACTCGCGGTTCTGCGCGTCGAGCGCGCCGAACGGCTCGTCCATCAGCAGGATGTCGGGGCCGGCGGCGAAGGTGCGGGCGATGGCCACGCGCTGGCGCATGCCGCCGGAGATCCGGTTGACCCAGTAATCCTCGAAATCGCCGAGACCGACCATCCGCAGGTAGTGGCGCGCGATGCGATCCTTTTCCGCGGCGTCGATGTCGGTGCGAAACCTCAGCCCGAACCGGACATTGTCCAGCACCTTCAGCCAGGGGAAGGACGAGTAGGACTGGAACACCATGCCTTTCTGGCGGTCCGGACCTTTCACCTCGCGCCCTTCCAGGACGATGCGGCCGGTGGTCGGGGTCTCGAGGCCGCCCACCATGCGCATCAGGGTGGACTTGCCGCAGCCCGACGGGCCAAGGAACACGACCACTTCGCCCTCGTCGATGTTCATCGAGATGCCATCGATGACATTGATCGCGGCAGCCCCGGCCGAAGTTGTGCCGAAGACCTTGGTGATGCGGTCGATTTCCAGAAAATGCGCCATCGACGTCACGTCAGGTAGACGAACCAGCGGCGATGCAGCCAGCGGATCGCCTGGTCGGTGGCAAGGCCGATGATGCCGATGGCGAGGATGCCGGCCATCACCTCATCGGTCTTCACATAGCGCCGCGCCGACATGATGACGTAACCGATGCCGGAATCGGCGGCGACGATCTCGGCGATGATCAGATAGGTCCAGCACCAGCCGAGCGTGATGCGCAAATTGTCGACCATGCTCGGCAGCATGGCCGGCAGCACGATCGAACGCAGGATCTGCCGCGGCTTGGCGCCGGTGGTGAGGCCGATCTCGATATATTCGCGCGGCACCCGCCTGGCATCGTCGGCCACCAGCAGCACAAGCTGGAAGAACGTACCCATCCAGAGCAAGGCGATCTTCGAGCTTTCGCCGATGCCAAGCCAGATGATGGTGAGCGGCACCAGGGCCGGCACCGGCAGGTAGCGGATGAAGTCGATCATGGATTGGGAGAGCCCGTTCACGATCGGGAACGAGCTCATCAGGATACCGAGCGGGATGGCCATCGCCGCCGAGAGCAGGAACGCCGACCAGACCCGGAAGATCGATATGCCGATGTCGCCGATGAAGTTGTATTTGACCAGCAGGACATAGAACTTGCTGACCACGGCGGCCGGGCTCGGCAGATATTGCGGCGGCAGCAGATGCAGCGCCGCCACCGCCCACCAGAGCGCGATCACGGCTACGAAACTGGCCGTGCCGAGCAGCGTCATCGTTCCGCGGCCGATCTGGCCGCGGAACGCGAAGACAGAGCGCCAGTGCCGGTGCTCAACCACCTGGATTGCCCCGCTGGCGCGGACTAGCGGGTATGCCCGTCGAACAGCCCGGTAATCACCGAATTGTCGATCTGCTGGTTGGAATCGAGCTGCGCGTCGGCAGCGCCGTTCTCCAGGTTGAGCTGCATGATCTCGTCGAACACATCGTGCAGCTTGCCGCGCTGGCCGGCGGTGCCCATGAACTCCACCGCTTCCTCGTAGCTGGTATAGGTCAGGTTGGTCAGCACGTCCTCGTATTCCTCCGGCGTCAGCTTGAAATGCGGCGCCATGATCTCGACGGCCTTGGCGTGGTCCTTGTTGAAGAAGTCGATCGCCCGGTAGATGCCGCGCAGGAAGCGCTTGTATTTGTCCGGGTTCTCCTTGAGGTCGTCGGTGCGCGCCACGATCACGTCGGTGATCAGGCCGGGGAAGTCGCGCGACGAGGCGATGATATAGGCGCCCTCCTTATGCGAGGAACGCAGCGCCTCGCTCAAGGTCGGCTCGTAGACCGCGACGCCGGCCACATCGGGATCGGCGAAGACGGCGATCGCGTCGGCCGAGGCGATGTCCTTCAGCTGCAAATCATCGAAGGTCAGACCCTGTTTCTTCAGCATGATCTGGGCGATCAGCCGCGCCGGGGTGTTCGGCTCGGCGGCGAACACCTTGCCCTTCAGATCGCCCATGGTCTTGATGGACTGCTCGACCAGGACGCCGTCGCCGCCCATCGAGATGTCGATGGTGCCGATGATGCGGCCCTGGGTCTCCGGCGTGCGCGGGCGGCCCTGATGCTCGCCCACCGTGCGCATGTCGCAGCCGAGATCGCCGCGCTCCAGCGCGGGGAGGACGTTGCCGCGGTCGTCGTCGAAGGTCTCCTCGACCGTCAGCCCCTCTTCCTTGAAGTAGCCCAGTTCCTGCGCCAGATAGACCGGCGCGAAGCCGGGCCAGAACGGATAGGCGCATTTCAGCGTCAGCTCTTCCGCCGCCGCGCTGCTCGCAAAGGCCCAGCTTGCCGCCATCGCGGCGATGCCCGTGGTAAGCCATTTGTTCATTGTTGCCCCTCCTGTTGGATCAAACGCCGACCCTGCTCTCCCGTAGACTTCCTGCTTAACCGCCGAATTCCTTGCGCACGGCCGCGGCGATGTCGCGGCGATACTGCTCCACCATGATGCGGCCCTTTTCCTTGGTCGCCGCCTTGGCCGAGGTGAGGGCGCCGGTCGATGGCACCCACTCGCGGTGCGGCGGAAACATGTCGTAGGGCGGGAAATCCGCCGACGGATTGTCGGGGATGAGATCGAGGCGCACCATTTCCGGGTAGTAGTGCAGCATCATGGAGGTCTCCATGACCGCCGCATGCTCCAGCGCGACGCCGGGGAAGAAGTCCGGGAACACCTTCTTCAGCGTCTCCTCGGTGCAGAAGTCCCAGTATTCCAGGCGCATCACGCGCAGGCCGGTATGGCCGCATTCGCGCATGGCGAGGTCGATGCCCTCGGTCACGATCCACTGGTTCTCGTAATGGCCGACGATGCAGCAGATCTTGCGGATGCCGTGGCGCACCAGCTCGCGGATCACGTCGCGCACCATGGCGATGAGCGTGCTGGCATCGAGATTGAGAGTGCCGGGAAAGAACGGCCCGCCGCCGGATTTCGGCATCGACTTGTAGCCGAAATGCAGGGTCGGCGCGACGATGCCGCCGACCTCCTCCGCCACCTCGCGCGCCACCGCCGCCGACATCAGCGCGTCGACCGAGAGCGGCAGATGCGGCCCGTGCTGCTCGGTGGCGCCGCAGGGGATGAAGACCACCGGATTCCGCGCCGCATGGTCGCGGAACTCGGGCCAGGACATCTGGTCCATCAGGACGGTTTTGGCGGTCATTTCGCGCGCCTCCGCGCCACTGCGTCGGCCAGCAGGCACATGATCTCGAACATGAAGGTGGCGCCGACCAGGGCGGTGTTGCCGCTGGGGTCGAACGGTGGCGAGACCTCCACCACGTCGCCGCCGACGAGATCGAGGCCCTGCAGGCCGCGCACCACCTCCTGCGCCTCGCGCGTCGACATGCCGCCGATCTCCGGCGTGCCGGTGCCGGGCGCATAGACGGGATCCAGGCCGTCGACATCGAAGCTGATATAGGTGGGACCGTTGCCGACCACGCGGCGGGTCTCGGCGATCACCTTCTCCGGCCCGATCCGGGCGAACTCCTCCATATAGATGACGCGCATGCCGGAGCTCTCGGCAAAGGCCATGTCATCGGCGGAATAGATCGAGCCGCGGATGCCGATCTGCACCACGCGCCTGGGGTCGAGCAGCCCCTCCTCCACCGCGCGGCGGAAGGGCGTGCCGTGGGTGTATTTGTTGTCGCCGAAATAGCGGTCGTTGGTGTCGGAATGGGCGTCGAAATGCACCATGCCGATGGGCCGGTCCTTGGCGATGGCGCGGAAGATCGGCAGCGTCACCAGATGATCGCCGCCGGCGGAGAGCGGCACGGCGCCGGCGGCATGAACCTTGGCGTAGAACTTCTCGATCCTGGCCAGCGCGTCCATCAGGTCGATCGGGTTGACCGGTGCGTCGCCCAGATCGGCGATGCGCGCCAGGTCATAGGGCGCGATGCGGCTGACGTGATGCACCTTGCGCATGAAGCTCGACATGTTGCGGATCTCGCGCGGGCCATG
>JAEUKU010000219.1 GCA_016794075.1 Rhodospirillaceae bacterium | reverse complement strand
GAGGCGATGCACCAGCTTCTCGCCGCCGAATTCGAGCAGCAGCTTGTTCTGCGGCGCCATGCGGCTGGACAGGCCCGCCGCCAGGATCACGGCGACGATGCCCTGGATCTTCGTCTCGCCCATCACGCCGCCTCCATCTTGGACTTTCCATGCGCGCCGCTGCGCCGCGCCTTCACGACGTCGGCGAGGACGGAGAGCGCGATCTCCTCCGGCGTCACCGCGCCGA
This sequence comes from Rhodospirillaceae bacterium, assembly GCA_016794075.1. GTDB lineage: Bacteria > Pseudomonadota > Alphaproteobacteria > Dongiales > Dongiaceae > Dongia_A. Next base: position 4,441 of record JAEUKU010000219.1, on the reverse strand, counting down.
TGGCGAGGCCGGCGGGTCCGTGCAGATCGGCGAGGCGCTCGGGCGCGATGCCTTCCTCGGCCAACCGTTCCTTCAGCGCGGCTACCTTGGCGCGGCTCCCCACGAAGGCCACGTAGCGCGCCGGCGATCGCAGCGCGGCCTTCAGCGCCGCGTCGTCGCCAGAGCCCTGGGTGGCGACGATGACATAGCCGCCGGCCGGGCTCTCCGCCGCGCCGGCGAAGCCGTCGCGCAACTGGGTGCCGGCGGGAAACAGGTCGTGCTGAGCCACAGGGGCGCAGACCGCGACCTGCAGCCCGATGCGCGGCGCCAGATCGGCGATGGCGATTGCCACCGGAGTCGCGCCGCAGAGGATCAGCAGCGGGCGGGGCAGGACCGGCTCGATGAACACGTCGACCACGCCGCGCGACGGGCACATGTTCTTGGCGAATTCGACGCCGTCCTTGCTGTCGCCGGGGCGCAGCCCCTGGGCCTTCAGCTGATCGAAGGGCATGACGCTGATGAGCCGCGCCTCGCCATCCTCCAGGCAGCGCTTGGCCGCCTGCTTCACAGCGCCCAGCGCGCAGCCGCCGCCGACCCAGCCGGCCATGCGCCCATCGGGGCAGAGGATCGCCTTGGCGCCGGGCTTGGCGGCGACGGAGGCGAGGGTGCGCACGACGGTCGCTACCACGAAGGGCTCGCCTTTCGCCTTCAACTCCTCGGCCAGCCTGGTCACGTCATCGCTGCTGGACATTTGCATCTCCTCAAGCCTCTCTTGATCTAAGCCCTAGCCAGATGCGGCTCCAGGGCCGCAAGGCTTTCCAGATTATGGGCCGGCGCGAAGACGTCGATGAAGGGCAAAGCGGCGGCCATGCCGCCGGCCACGGGTTGATAGTCGCGCCAGCCGAGCAGGGGATTGAGCCAGACGATGCGCCGCGCCCGCCGTTTCAGCGCCGCCATGGCCTTGGCGAGTTCCGCCGGCTCGCCGGTATCGTAGCCGTCCGAGAGGATGAACAGCGCCGCCCGGCCGCGCAGGGCCCGCTTGGCATGATGCTTCACGAAGGCGGCGAGGCATGCACCGATCCGGGTGCCGCCGCCCCAGCCTTCGGCCAGCAGCGACAGCCGCTCCAGCGCCTTCACCCGGCGCCGCTCGCGCAGGACCGGCCCGATCTCCACCAGCCGCGTGTGGAACAGATAGCCCTCGCCCTCGGGCAGCTGCTTCAACAGCGCCAGCATGAAGCGCAGGAACATGCCGCTGTACTGTGCCATGGAGCCGGAGGCGTCGAGCAGCAGCACCGGGCGCAGCGGCCGGCGCTTCGCGCGCTTGCGGAAGATCTCGATCGGTTCGCCGCCATGGGCAATGCTGGCATGGAGCATGCGGCGCAAATCGAGCCGGTCGCCGCGTTGCGCCGCCTTGCGCCGCCGCTGCAATCTCCGCCGCAGCGCGAGCGCCATGCGCTCGGCCAGCGCCTCGACCTCCGCCGCGCTGGCGGGATCGTCGAGATGGCGGAAATCGGTGCGGGCGAGGCTTTCCGCGCGGCTGGCGCCGCCGCGGCGGAGGTCGCCGGCAGCTGCCTCGGATTCTTCTGCGCCGGTTTCGCGCGAGACCCGGTCGGCGAAGGCGGCGAGCTGTCCCGGGAGATTGCCCTGGGCCGGGTTGCGCTTGGCGGGCTGCTCGCCGGCTAGGTTGCCGGGCGAAGCCGTCGCGGTCTTCACCCCGCGCCGCAGCCAATAGGCGTTGAACAAATCGTCGAAACGCTGCGCCTCGTCGCGCCGCGTGGCGAGCAGCGGTTTCAGCGCCAGGCGCAACGGGGCAGGTGAAGAAAGATCGAGCGCCGCTGCGGCGCGCAAGGCGTCGCGCGCCTCGGCGAGGCCGATGGCGAAGCCGTTGTCGCGCAGATTGCGCACGAAGCCGATCACGCGCCGCGCGACGGCGGTACCGCCTGCACCCGGCGTGGAAAGCAGCGTATCGAGCGCCGCTTCCGCCATCACGCCACCTTGCCCATCAGGCGCTGCGCCACTTCGCGGCTGAAATTGCCCTGGTCCTCACGCGTCTTGATCAGGGTCAGCAGCGAGTCGAGGATGGTTTCGGAGCTGGCATCGAGGCGCTTCTGACCCAGGCCCATCAGAGTCGCCGCCCAGTCGATGGATTCGGCGACGCCCGGCACCTTCTTCAAATCTTCCTTGCGCACCAGCGCCACGAAGCGGGCGATCTGGTTGGCCAAGGTCACGTCGATGCCGGGCACGCGGGCGAGCAGGATGCGCGTTTCCTGGTCCTCGCCGGGGAAATCGACATAGTGGTAGAGACAGCGTCGCCGCAGCGCGTCGGACAGCTCCCGCGTGGCGTTGGAGGTGAGGATCACGCGCGGGATCGAGCGCGCGGTGACGGTGCCGAATTCCGGGATCGAAACCTGGAAATCCGCCAGCACCTCCAGCAGCAGCGCTTCGAATTCCTCGTCGGCGCGGTCGACCTCGTCGATCAGCAGCACCGGCGGCGTCTCCTGGCGGATGGCGGCGAGCAAGGGCCGCTCCAGCAGGTATTCCTCGGAGAAGATCGAGCGCTCGATCTCCTTGGCATCCTGGCCGGAGGTCTCGCGCGCCTTGATCGAGAGCAATTGCCGCTGATAGTTCCACTCGTAGAGCGCGGCGCTGGCATCCAGCCCTTCGTAGCATTGCAGGCGGATGAGCTTGGCGCCGTGGATGGCGGCCAGCGCCTTGGCGGTCTCGGTCTTGCCGACCCCCGCCTCGCCCTCCAGCAGCAACGGCCGGCCGAGCAGGTCCATCAGCCACAACGCCATGACCAGCTCCGGCCCGGCGATGTAGCCTTGGTTCTCCAGACGCTCGGCGATTTCGGCGCGGTCCATCGCAATTCAAACTATAGCAGGTCATCCCAGGGCTTGGCCCTGGGATCCACGAGTTTGCTTGCAGCCACTCGGTCTCGCTCGTCGAGACTCGTGGATGCCAGGGCCAAGCCCTGGCATGACGACCGGGTATGTTGTGGCGATCGCGTTCGCACTACTTCACCAGCCCCAGCTTCTCCGCCGTCTTCCACACGCGCCAAGCGTCGTGCGGCATCTGCATGTGGGTGACGCCCAGATGCTTGAAGGCGTCGATCACCGCGTTGGAGAAGGCCGGCACGCCGCCGACATTGGGGCTTTCGCCGACACCCTTGGCGCCGATCGGGTGATGCGGCGACGGCGTCACCGTGTGGTCCGTCTCCCAGACCGGCGTCTCGACGGCGGTCGGCACGAAATAGTCCATCAGCGTGACGCCCTGGACGTTGCCGGTGGCGTCATAGGAGATCTCCTGGCCCATGGCGATGGCGAACGCCTCGGTCAGGCCACCATGCACCTGGCCCTCGATTACCATCGGGTTGATGCGGGTGCCGCAATCGTCCAGCGCATAGAAGCGCCGCACCTTCGCCGAACCCGTGTCGACGTCGATGTCGACCACGCAGATATAGGCGCCAAAGGGATAGGTCATGTTCGGCGGATCGTAATAGTCGACCGCCTCCAGACCCGGCTCCATGCCGGCCGGCACGTTGTTATAGGCCGCCCAGCAGACCTCCTTCATCGTCTTCATCTTCTCCGGCAGGCCCTTGACCTGGAAGCGGTCGACGTCGAATTCGAGATCGTTCTCGGAGACTTCCAGCAGATGCGCCGCGATCTTCTTCGCCTTGGCGTGGATCTTGCGCGCCGCCCGGGCGCAGGCGGCACCCGCCACCGGCGTCGAGCGCGAGCCATAGGTGCCGAGGCCGTAGGGCGCCGTGCTGGTGTCGCCCTCCTCCACCGCGATCAAGTCGGCCGGGATGCCGGTCTCGGTGGCGATGATCTGGGCGTAGGTTGTCTCATGCGCCTGGCCCTGGCTCTTGGTGCCGAAGCGGGCGATGGCCGCCCCCGTGGGATGCACGCGGATCTCGGCGGAATCGAACATGGCGATGCCGAGGATGTCGCAATTGCGCGACGGGCCGGCGCCGACGATCTCGGTGAAGAACGCCACGCCGATGCCCATCAGCTCGCGGGTCTCGCCGCGCTTGAAGGCCTCGCGCTTCTGCGCCTGCTCCGCGCGTAGCGCCTGGTAGCCGACCGTCTCCATCGCCTTCTTCATGGCGGTGGGATATTCGCCGGAATCGTATTCCCAGCCCAAGGCGGACTTGTACGGGAATTGCTGCGGCTGGATGAAGTTCTTCAGCCGCAGCTCCGCCGGGTCCATGTTCAGCTTCTGCGCCAGCACGTCGACGATGCGCTCGATGGCATAGGCCGCCTCGGTGACGCGGAAGGAGCAGCGATAGGCGACCCCGCCCGGCGCCTTGTTGGTGTAGACGCCGTCCACCGCCACATGCGCCGCCGGAATGTCGTAGGAGCCGGTGACGATGTTGAAGAAGCCGGCCGGCCATTTGGTCGGATCGGCGCAGGCGTCGAAGGCGCCGTGATCGGCCAGCACATGGCAGCGGAGCCCCAGGATC
>JAEUKU010000215.1 GCA_016794075.1 Rhodospirillaceae bacterium | reverse complement strand
CGCGCCGACGCGGCTGATGAAGGATCTGGGCTACGGCAAGGGCTATGCCTACGACCATCACACCGAAGACGGCTTCTCCGGGCAGAACTATTTCCCCGACGGCATGGCGCGCCAGCGATTTTACGAGCCGGTCGAGCGGGGCTTCGAACGCGACATCCGCAAGCGCATCGAGTACTGGGACCGGTTGCGTGTGCGAAAGGCCGAGGGCGGCGAAGAACCCTGAAACCCCCTGATTCCAGCGCTTTCGCTGACATGCAAGAAATGCAGATTCAGCGGCCGAGGCATGCGCGGTTTTGACTTGTCCCGTTACAATGCCGTCGCTAGGGTCGCCGCTTGTGACCGGAGCCTGGGGGTGGGGACCGGTCCAGCGTGCAACCAGAGTCAGGGTTTGGGGATGCAGGATTATCTGTCGCCAGAGCGCCAAAAGACCGCGTTGCTCACCATCGATGCCCAGCGCGATTTCGTCCTTCCAGGTGCGCCAGCGACAGTCAGTGGGAGCACGGCGGCGATGGCGCAAATGCGCCGGCTGACCGAAGCCTTCCGCGCGCAGGGCGCGCCGATCGTGCACATGGTGCGGCTCTATCGCTGCAACGGCTCCAACGTCGATCTGTGCCATCGCGCCCTGATCGAGGCCGGCCAGCGCATCGTCATGCCGGGCACCCTCGGCGCCGAGATTGTCGACGATTTGAAACCGACCGCCGGGCTGCGCTTGCAGCCCGATCTGCTTCTGGAAGGCAAGATGCAGGAGATCGGCGCGAAGGAGTGGATCTGCTACAAGCCGCGCCTCTCGGCCTTCTTCCAGACGCCGGTCGAGGATCACCTGAAGGCGATGGGCATTTCCACCATCGTCATCTGCGGCACCGATTTCCCGACGTCGCCGCGCTCCACCGTCTACGCCGCCGCGAATCGCGACTTCCGCCTGGTGCTGGCGACCGATGCGATCTCCGGCGCCAGCGATGCCGGCCTCGACGAGATGGCGCAGATCGGCGCCTATCTGATGGCGACCGATCAGCTGCTGGAATGGCTGCCGCGCAACCGCGAAGCGGCGTGACGCCGACCGCGATTTCCTGTATGAGCGCCGTCCTATGAGCGGCGTGCAGCAGATCGAGATTTCCGACGCGGATTCGGAGCAGCGGCTCGACCGCTGGTTCAAGCGCCGCTTTCCGGAGTTGAGCCACGGCCGGCTGGAAAAGCTGCTGCGCACGGGGCAGGTCCGCCTCGATGGCAAGCGCGCCAAGGCCAGCGATCGCGTCGCGGCGGGGCAGGTCGTCCGCATCCCGCCGCTCGACCTGCCGGCTCCGCCGGCGACGGAGCGCGCGCCGCGGCCAAAATCGGAGCACGCCCGCGTCGCCGAGGAACGGCTTGCCCGGCAGTTGCAGAAAGCCGTGCTCTACAAGGACGACGACGTCCTGGTGATCGACAAGCCGGCAGGGCTCGCCGTGCAGGGCGGCACCGGCCTTTCGACCAGCGTCGACGCCTTGCTCGATGCGCTACGCTTCGGCGCCAAGGAGCGGCCGCGCCTGGTCCATCGCCTCGACCGCGACACCAGCGGCGTCCTGGTCCTGGCGCGCAACGCCAAGGCGGCGAAGAACCTGGCCGAGGCCTTCCGCTACAAGGAAACGCGCAAAATCTATTGGGCGGTGGTGGTCGGCGTGCCGAAGATCCATCACGGCCGCATCGACGCGCCGCTGCAGAAGAGCGCCGGCAAGGCCGACGGCAGGAGCCGCGAGCGCGTGCATATCGATGAGGAGGGCAAGCACGCGGTCACCGAGTTCGCGCTGGTGGAAAAGGCGGGCAAGAACGCCGCCTGGCTGGCGCTGATGCCGGTCACCGGGCGCACCCACCAGCTGCGCGCTCATTGCGTTGCGCTCGGCACGCCGATCCTCGGTGACGGCAAATATGCCGGTGCGAATGCGTTTCTCGCCAAGGACGATCTGCCGCGGCAGCTGCATTTGCATGCCCGCGAGCTCACCATTCCGCATCCGGCGCGCAAGGGCGCCATCCATGTGACAGCGCCTCTGCCGGACCACATGAAGAAGACCTGGGCGTTCTTCGGTTTCGCCGCCGAACCGTCGCGCGATCCCTTCGCGGGGCTGGAGCGCTAGGCCCATGTGGACCGGTATTCGCCATCGCCTGTTCGTCTTCGATTGCGACGGCACGCTGGTCGACAGCCAGCACAATATCATTGCCGCCATGGGTGCGGCCTGGCAGCGCTACGATCTGCCGCCGCCGGCAGCCGCCGACGTGCGGCGCGTGGTCGGGCTGACGCTCGAGGTCGCCATCGCGCGCATGCTGCCCGCGGCGGAGGACCAGCTGCACCGCGACCTCGCCGCGGCCTATCGTGAGGTGGTGCATGCCTTGCGCGCGGAGGAGGTGCCGGGCGGCGTCTCGGACGAGCCGCTCTTTCCGGGCATCCGCGAGCTGATCCTCGGCCTCGAGGCGCCGGACGTGTTCCTGGGCGTCGCCACGGGCAAGAATCTCCGCGGGCTGGAGCACACCTTGCGCGGCCATGGCCTGCGCGAACGCTTCCATACCCTGCAAACCGCGGATATCTGCCGCAGCAAGCCCGATCCGGAGATGGTGCAGCGCGCGATGGCGGAAACGGTCATGGAGGCGGCCGCGACCGTGGTGATCGGCGATACCAGTTTCGACATGGAAATGGCGCGTGCCGCCGGGGCCACCGCCGTCGGTGTCGCCTGGGGCTATCACGACGTCGCCGAATTGTGGGCGGCGGGCGCCCAGGCGGTGATCTCGCACCCGGCCGAGCTGCTGGGCGAATTGCGGCGCATGGTGACGGCGGCGTAAACTGCGCCCGGGGACGGCCGCCGGAGGTCGCTGAATGAAGTTCAAGGTGATTCTGACCGGGCTGGTGCTGGTCCTGCTGGCGCTGGTGGCGCTCGCCTTCACCGTGGTCCAGGCTACCGATTTCAACCAGTATCGCGACTATGTCGCACAGCGCATGAAGGCGGCGACCGGTCGCGACCTGGTCATCGCCGGAAATGTCGACGTGTCCTTCTCGCTGACGCCGCGGCTCTCCGCGCGCGAGGTGAGCTTCCGCAATGCCGCCTGGAGCGACCAGCCGCAGATGGCGCGCCTCGGCGAGATCGAGGCGGAAATCGACCTCATCTCGCTGCTCACCGGCGAGATCCGCGTCAAGGATGTCGTGCTGCGCGGCGGCCAGGTGGTGATCGAGACCAGCAAGGACGGGACCGGCAACTGGGTGCTGGACCTGGCGCCGGCTGCGACGCCGACGCCGGCGGATTCCGCCACCACCGCCAGCGGCCTGCCGCGGGTTGACCAGGTGACGATCGAGGATGTGACACTGCTCTACCGCGACGGCGCCGCCGGCACGCAGCAGACGCTGAAGATCGCCCGCTTCAGGGCGGAAGAGGCGCCGGGAATCGGCCTCAACGTCGCCATCGACGGCAGCTGGAACGACCGCCCGCTGAGCCTCGCCGGCACGACGGGCATGCCGCGGCAGTTCACCGAGGGCCCGCTGCCGCTGAACGTGAAGGGCAGGCTGGGCGACATCGATCTGGATCTGCGCGGCACCATCGGCGATCCGACGGATTTCTCGGATCTGGCACTGGAGGTGACGACCAGCGGCCCGTCGCTGGCGGCGCTCGGCGATGTACTTGGCCTCGCGTTGCCGGATAGCGGCGCCTACGCCTTGTCCGGCCGGCTCAGCGGCGGCGAATCCAACTATGTCGCCGACCGCCTCTCAGTGAAGGTCGGCGGTTCGGACGCGGCCGGCCGCATCGCCGTCGACGCCTCGGGCGAAACCACGCACCTAGCCGCCACGCTGACGTCCGAGCGGCTCGATCTTGCCGATCTCGGCCTGGATGAAGGCGATTCCACGCCGCCGGGTGACGGCCGCCTGTTCTCCGCCGAGCCCTGGCCGGTCGAGGCGCTGCGCCATGTCGACGGCGAGGCCACCTGGCTGGTCGATACGCTGGTGCGCGGCGGATCCTCGGCGCGCGACGTGACCGCCGCGCTGGTGCTGAAGGACGGCGTGGCCACGCTCAACAATCTCAAGGCCCAGATCGCCGGCGGTGCCGTTGCCGCCTCCGGCACGCTGAAACCGGTCAAGGACAGCGCGGTCCTGGCGCTGAAGCTCAAGGCCGACGGCATCGAATCCGCGCCGTTGCTCGTCCTGATGGGGCTGGAGAACGTGCTGACCGTCGACCGGGTGGACATCGCCCTCGACGTCAATGGTCCCGGCACCTCGCTGCGCGACCTGATGGGCGGGCTCAACGGCAATGCCAGCTTCGCGACCGGATCGGGCGAAGTGCGCAACAGCTTCGCCCGCCTGCTGCTGGCCAACCTGTTCGGCCTGCTGACGCCGGGCGGGCAGGACGGCGCCCGCATCTCCTGCATCGCCGGACGCTTCGACATCAAGCGCGGCATCGCCACCACGCGCGGCACCGTGGTCGATACGCCCGGAGCCATCGTCGTCGGCGCCGGCAACATCGATCTGCGCAACGAGCGCATCGACCTGCGGGTCGACCCAAAGTCGCGCGACGTCAGCCTCGCCGCTTTGGCGGTGCCGGTGCGCGTTACCGGCCCGCTGGTCAGCCCGAATGTGCTGCCCGACCCGGTGGCGACGGTCGGTAATACGGTCAACTTCGCCACCGGCACGGTGAACGTGGCGACGCTCGGCATTTTCGGTGCCCTGACAGGCATCGGCGAGAGCGCCGATCCCGGCACCAATTCCTGCGCCGGCGCGCTCGGCGCGGCGCTGTCTGGCAAGGCGCCCCCTTCGCCTCAGGAGAAGATCCTGAAGGGCGTCGGCGAAGCCGCCGAAGGCGTCGGCGAGGGCGCGGTGGATGTTCTGGAGGGAACCGGCGACGTCCTCAAGGGCGTCGGCGAGGGGATCGGCGATCTCTTCGGCAATTGAGCGAGGTTGAGGTCAGGTCATGATGCCGAGCGCGCCGCGCCGCTTCTACAAATCCGTCTCCATCGCGGCGGACGAAGCCGGCTGGCACGTATATCTCGACGGCAAGGTCCTGCGCTCCCCGGCCAAGCGGGATTTCGCCCTGCCGACCCGGGCCCTGGCCGAGGCGATCGCCGCCGAGTGGGATGCCCAGGCGGAGAAGATCGCGCCGCAATCCATGCCGCTGATGCAGCTGGCCGCCACCGCCATCGACCGCGTCGCGGCAGAGCGCGTGCGGGTGCTGGCCGAGACCGCCGGCTATGGCGGCAGCGACCTGGTCTGCTACCGCGCCGCGGCGCCGGAAGATCTGGCGCGGCGGCAGGCGGAATCCTGGCAACCGCTCGTCGCCTGGGTGGCCGAGCGCTACGACGTGGCGCTGGCGGTTACCACCGGTATCGTCGCGGTGGCGCAGCCGGAGCATGCGCTGGCGCGCTTCCGCCGGGTGCTGGAGGCGGCGGACCACTTCGCCTTGACCGCGCTCGCCGCCATGACCGGCGCCGCCGGCTCCTTGGTGATCGCGCTCGCCCTGGCGGAGGGGCGGCTGACGCCCGAACAGGCGGCGGCGGCGGCGCTGCTGGACGAGCTTTACCAGGCGGAGAAATGGGGCAGCGATCCAGAAGCCGAGCAGCGCCGCGCGGCGATCGGCCGCGATCTCGCCGACGCGCAGGCATTTCTCCGCCTTGCGCGGCCTTAATGTATTGTAACGTCAGCGCTTTTCGGCCGCTGGCCGAGCCTTCGGCTTCGTGCTATGGGAGGCGCTCTCGCAGTTGCAACAAAAGCGCCGCCCGGGTTTAACAGGGCGGCCGGTTGCAGGCGTCGCCGATGGGTGACGGGAACAGGGGCAGGGGATGCAGGAAATCCTGAAACAGCTCGAAGAGATGCGCGCGGCGGC
>JAEUKU010000197.1 GCA_016794075.1 Rhodospirillaceae bacterium | reverse complement strand
TTTTGACCGGTCGAGGTTTTTTTATGCCCGGATTCCCGTGAATCCGGAGGAGCCGGCAGCATGAACTACACGCGCGACATCCGCCCGGAATGGGGCATCGGCACCCGGATGGTGCATGGCGGCACCACCCGCTCGCACTATGCGGAGACGGCCGAGGCGATCTACCTGACCTCGGGCGATGTCTCCCCATCGGCGGAAGAGGCCCAGGCGGCCTTCGACAATGCCAAGCCGCGCTTCGTCTATGGGCGCTTCGGCAATCCCACCGTGTCGATGTTCGAGGAACGCATGGCGCTGCTGGAAGGCGCCGAGGCGGCGCGGGCGACCGCGAGCGGCATGGCCGCGGTCTTCGCCTCGCTCGCCTGTCTGGTGAAGTCCGGGGACCGCGTGGTCGCCGCCGACGCCTTGTTCGGTTCCTGCAACTACATCGTCCAGGAGCTGCTGCCGAAATGGGGCGTCGAGACCGAGTTCGTCGACGGCCGCGATCTCGACCAGTGGAAGAAAGCGCTCAGCAAGCCGACCAAGGCCGTGCTGCTGGAAACGCCGTCGAATCCGAGCCTGCGCCTGGTCGATCTCAAGGCGGTCTGTGACCTCGCCCATGCTTCCGGTGCGCAGGTCATCGTCGACAACGTGTTCGCGACCCCGCTGCTGCAGCGGCCGCTGGACTTCGGCGCCGACATCGTCGTCTATTCCGCGACCAAGCATATCGACGGCCAAGGCCGCTGCCTCGGCGGCGTCATCCTCGGCACCGCCAAATACATCGACGAGACGCTGCAGCCCTTCATCCGGCACACCGGGCCGAGCTTGAGCCCGGTCAATGCCTGGGTGCTGCTGAAGGGGCTGGAGACGCTGGAGCTGCGCCTGCAGCGGCAATGCGACAGCGCGGAAAAGATCGCCCGAGCGCTGCAGAGCCACGCCAAGCTCAACCACGCGCACTATCCGACGCTGGAGAACTTCCCCCAGGTCGACCTTGCGCGCAAGCAGATGAAATCGGGCGGCTCGATGGTGAGCCTGGACCTGAAGGGCGGCAAGGAAGCTTCGTTCCGCTTCCTCAACGCGCTGCGGCTCGTCCTCATCTCCAATAATCTCGGCGATTCGAAATCGCTGGCGACGCATCCGGCGACGACGACGCATCAGCGCCTGTCGCCGGAGCAGAAGGCGGCCCAGGGCATCACGCCTGGCCTGATCCGCCTGTCGGTGGGATTGGAAGACTTGGCCGACCTGCTGGCCGACGTCACGCAGGCCCTGGACGCCGCCTAGGGCCGCCGCGCGCTACGGGCGCGCCGCCGCGAGCTGCGGGTCGCTGATGCCATCGTCGTAGGGCGCCGGCATGGGGTGGGGCGCCGGCATTGCGCTCGGCTTTTCGCCGGCCTTGCGCTTCTTGGCTTCCGCCGCGAGGCGGTCGGCCACCCAGTCCTTGGCGGGCACCAGCCAGACTTGTTCCTCAGAGGTATAGGGCCACATGGCAATCTCCACTTTCTTGGCTTTGGCATTCGCTTCCGCCGGCCCCTGATTCGCGGTTCGGAGTGCTGCACTGCACGAGGGGTATCTCGTTCCAATAACTCCTAATTTCAAATGAATACTGCATCGCAGCATATCCGGGTGTGACGGTTCCCGGCCTTCTGCGCTCTGGACGCCCCGGCCGCCGGGTCATTATATTGCATTGCAAAACAACGCCTTTTAACGGCGGATCGTCATGGCATCGGATCAGGGGTGCAAAATGTGCAGCACAGCCACAGCAAATCCGGGGACGGAGCGCGACGGCAAATCCCCCAAGGAGCAGCCCAGGGACCAACCTTGGCTGTTCCGCACCTATGCCGGCCATTCCTCGGCCGCGGCCTCCAACGCCCTCTACCGCACCAATCTCGCCCGCGGCCAGACCGGGCTTTCGGTCGCTTTCGACCTGCCGACCCAGACCGGCTACGACCCCGACCACGCGCTGGCCAAGGGCGAGGTGGGCAAGGTGGGCGTGCCGGTCAGCCATCTGGGCGACATGCTGGCGCTGATGGACGGGCTGCCGCTCGACCGCATGAACACCTCGATGACCATCAACGCCACGGCGCCGTGGCTGTTCGCGCTCTACATCGCCGCGGCGGAGAAGCAGGGCGTCGCCCGCGCCAGCCTGCAAGGCACGGTGCAGAACGACATCATCAAGGAGTATCTGTCGCGCGGCACCTACATCTTCCCGCCCGAGCCGAGCCTGAAACTGACCGCCGACGTCATCGCCTTCGCCTATCGCGAAGTGCCGAAGTGGAACCCGACCAATGTCTGCTCCTATCACCTGCAGGAAGCCGGCGCCACGCCGGAGCAGGAACTGGCCTACGCCCTGGCCACCGCCATCGCGGTGCTCGACCGGGTGCGCGAGCGCGTGCCGGCGGAGGACCTGCCGCAGGTCGTCGGGCGCATCAGCTTCTTCGTCAATGCGGGGCTGCGCTTCATCACCGAGCTCTGCAAAATGCGGGCCTTCGGCGCATTGTGGGACGAG
>JAEUKU010000062.1 GCA_016794075.1 Rhodospirillaceae bacterium | reverse complement strand
CATGGCGTAGGCCATGCCGAGATAGCCGAAGACCGGCTTCTTCGAGAAGGTCGAGATCACCTGGCTGATGATGCCGAAGCCCGGCAGGATCAGGATATACACCTCGGGGTGACCGAAGAACCAGAACAGATGCTGGAACAGAATCGGGTCGCCGCCGCCTTCCGGCTTGAAGAAGTTGGAGCCGAAATTGCGGTCGGTCAGCAGCATGGTGATGGCGCCGCCGAACACGGGCAGCGACAGCAGCAGCAGGAAGGCGGTCACCAGCACCGACCACACGAAGAGCGGCATCTTGTGCAGCGTCATGCCAGGGGCGCGCATGTTGAAGATGGTGGTGATGAAGTTGATGGCGCCGAGGATCGAGGCCGCGCCCGCCATGTGCATGGAGAAGATCGCCATGTCGACCGCGCGCCCGCCCTGGTAGACGTCGCTCGAGAGCGGCGGATAGAGCGTCCAGCCGGTGCCGGCGCCGCCGTCGACCAGCGAGGAGCTGGCCAGCATGATGAAGGCGACCACGGTCAGCCAGTAGCTGATGTTGTTCATGCGCGGGAAGGCCATGTCCGGCGCGCCGATCATGAGCGGCACGAACCAGTTGCCGAAGCCGCCGATCAAAGCCGGCATGACGGTGAAGAAGATCATGATCAGCGCGTGGGCGGTGATGATGACGTTCCAGTGCTGGCCGTCAGGCGAGGCATCGTCGCCGAAATACTGGATGCCGGGATGCATCAGCTCGGCGCGCATGTAGATGGAGAAGGCACCGCCGATCAGGCCCGCGAAGACCGCGAAGATCAGGTAAAGCGTGCCGATATCCTTGTGGTTGGTCGAATAGAACCAGCGCACGAAGAAGCCCGGCTTGTGGTCGCCGTTGTCGTCGTGGCCGTAGCTGTGAGAGGTGGTGACGGGGCTCATGGCTTTATCCCTCGAATCGAATTCTGCTTACTCGGCGGCGGCGACGTTCTGGGTCGGCGGCGTGCCGTCGACCGTCGCGAACTTCGTCTGCGCCTCGGCCACCCAGGCCTGGAAGTCTTCCTTGCTCACCGCGCGGATCTTGATCGGCATGTAGGCATGCTCGACGCCGCAGAGCTCGGAGCACTGGCCGTAATAGATGCCGGGCTGGTTGATGTTGAACCAGCTCTCGTTGACCTTCCCCGGCACGCCGTCATGCTTCACGCCGAAGGACGGCACGGTCCAGGAATGGATCACGTCGGTGGCCGTGATCTGGATGCGGATGTCGGTGCCGACCGGCAGGACCACCTCGTTGTCGGTGTCGAGCAGGTAGTTCTGGCCCGGCTGGATCTCGTCCTTGCGGATCATCCGCGCGTCGAAGGTGAAGTTGCCGTTGTCCGGGTATTCGTAGCTCCAGTACCACTGGTGGCCGATGGCGCGGACGGTCAGCTCCGGGTTCGGGATCTCCAGCTGCCGGTAGAGCAGCGGGAAGGAGAACACCGCGATGAACACCAGGATCAGCGCCGGCACCACCGTCCACACCACTTCCAGCAGGGTGTTGTGCGTGGTCTTGGAGGGGACCGGGTTGCGCTTCTCGTTGAAGCGGAAGATCACGATCAGCAGCAGCGCCATCACGAAGAGCGTGATGACGGTGATGATCGGCAGCAGGATGGCGTTGTGGACGAAGTCCAGCTCCTCGGCCAGGGCCGTCGCCGGCGCCTGTAGGCCGAGCCCCTTGTCATGCGGCGCGCCGAGCACCGGCTCCTGCGCCATCGCCGGCAGCGACAGCGCCGTCAGCAACGCCCCAACTGCCATCGCCCCGATCTTCGACCTAGTCATCATGTCGCTTCCTGTTCCTGCATTCGCCGGAGCGGCAACCTGCCGCGCGGCGAAACAACCCCTATGCGGGCATGGTTGCCTGGCGGCATCATGACCCAACGTGCGCTTGGTAGTCATCGCGGATGCCGGGCGCTTTCGCCGGTGCGACACGCGCGCCGCACCCCCCGTCCCCACGGTTGGCCGCAAGCTACACCCGCCCCTCGGAAAGCTCAAGCATTCCGGGGACTTGGGTCGTGCCTCGCGACTCGCTGCCCCAGCGTCTCGCCAAGCTGTGCGACGATCCGCCGCATTCGCCGTTGCGCCGCGCCGCGTGGCTGGCCATATCCACTGACAGACCCGGGAGCGGGCGCTATCTTGCCCCGCGATCCATTCCGAGAGGCAGTGCCATGTCCGCCATCGCCGTTACCGACGATCTGTTCTTCAACCGCGCCGGCCTCGATCGCGCCCGGGCCGAAAACATCGTCGCCGATGCCTTGACGGGCGGAGATGATGGCGAATTGTTCCTCGAGTTCAACCAGTCGGAGGCCTTGTCCTTCGACGACGGCAAGCTGAAAAGCGCCAGCTTCGACGTGACCCAGGGTTTCGGCCTGCGCGCCGTCGCCGGCGAGGCGCATGCCTATGCCCATGCCAGCGACCTGTCCGAAGCGGCACTGAAGCGCGCGGCGGCCACGGTGAAGGCGGTGCATGCAGGCCATGGGGGCGCGCTGGCCGAGCCGCCGGTGGGCACCAACCGGCACCTCTACTCCGATGATAACCCGCTGGCAAAGATGGACTTTTCTGAAAAGGTCGGAGTCCTGCAGGAGATCGATGCCTATGCCCGGGCCAAGGATCCGCGGGTGCGCCAGGTGATGGCGTCCATCTCCGGCAACTGGCAGGCGGTGCAGATCATCCGCGGCGACGGCAGCCGGGCGGCCGACATCCGCCCGCTGGTCCGGCTCAACGTCTCCATCATGGTCGAGGAGAACGGCCGCATGGAGACCGGCAGCCACGGCACCGGCGGCCGCTTCACCTACGAGCACGTCATCGACCCGGCCACCTGGAAAGCAGGCGTCGACGAGGCTTTGCGCCAGGCGCTGGTCAATCTGGGCTCCGTCCCCGCCCCGGCGGGCGAGATGCAGGTGGTCCTGGGCCCCGGCTGGCCCGGCATCCTGCTGCACGAGGCGATCGGCCATGGGCTCGAAGGCGATTTCAACCGCAAGCAGACCTCGGCCTTTTCCGGCCTGATGGGCAGGCAGGTGGCGGCCAAGGGCGTCACCGTCATCGACGACGGCACGCTGTTGGACCGGCGCGGCTCGCTCACTATCGACGACGAGGGCACGCCCAGCCAGCGCACGGTGCTGATCGAGGACGGCATCCTGACCGGCTATCTGCAGGATAGGCAGAACGCCCGCCTCATGGGCATGAAGCCGACCGGCAACGGCCGGCGGCAGAGCTTCGCCCATCACCCGATGCCACGCATGACCAATACCATCATGCTGGGCGGCGACCACGCGCCGGAGGAGATCCTCAAATCGGTGAAGAAGGGCCTCTACGCGGTCAATTTCGGCGGCGGCCAAGTCGACATCACCTCGGGCAAGTTCGTGTTCTCCGCCTCCGAGGCCTATCTGATCGAGGACGGCAGGATCGGGCCGGCGGTCAAGGGCGCGACGCTCATCGGCAACGGGCCGGACGTGCTGACCAAGGTCAGCATGATCGGCAACGACATGAAGCTCGACCCGGGTGTCGGCACCTGCGGCAAGGACGGCCAGGGGGTCCCGGTCGGCGTCGGCCAGCCGACTTTGCGCATCGACGGGCTGACGGTGGGCGGCACGGCGGCATAGGCGACCGCATCCTGCCGTCGATTTCTTGACCCTGCCAAAGGTCTAGTGCAGGTTCGCCGCTGCCCGCGCGGCGGCGAAGCGAACGGCGGAACTGCCCCGACACGATGGACACTATGGCTCGAGCGACGGCACCATGAACGCGGAAAGCGGCGTCCACACGGCTGCTCCGGCCAGCGGAGAGATCCGCGCCTTCCTCGACCTTCTGCGCTGTCCGGCGACCGGCGAGCCGCTCGAGTTCCAAGGCCGCACATTGGTCGCGGCGGACGGCGTCCATCAATATCCGATCGACGCCGCCGGCATCGCGCAATTCGCCGCCAGCCCGGAATCGTCCGATGCCCAGACGCAGCAGGCGCATTACGACCGGGTCGCCGACACCTACATCACCAATCTCTCCTATCCGCATACGCGCGAATACACCGCCTATC
This sequence comes from Rhodospirillaceae bacterium, assembly GCA_016794075.1. GTDB lineage: Bacteria > Pseudomonadota > Alphaproteobacteria > Dongiales > Dongiaceae > Dongia_A. Next base: position 9,746 of record JAEUKU010000062.1, on the reverse strand, counting down.
TCGACCAGGCGCTGCTCGGGCAGCTCCCGGCCGACGGGCTCGGCGACGTCGCGGAAATCTGCTGCGGGCGCGGCGAGGCGGTGGAGCTGGTGGCCGGGCGGTTCAAGCGCGCGATCGGCGTCGACATCTCGCTCAACATGCTGCGCGCCGCGCGCAAGGACCATCACGCGGCGAACCTTGCCTTCGTCCAGGGCGACGCCACGCGATTGCCGCTGGCGGATTGCGCATTCGACAGCGTGTTCATGCTGGGCGGGATCCACCACGTGAACGACCGCGCCGCCTTGTTCCGCGAGGTGGCGCGCATCCTGAAGCCCGGCGGCCGCTTCTACTTCCGCGAGCCGGTCAGCGATTTCTGGCCCTGGCTGATGCTGCGGAAGATCATCTATCGCCTCTCGCCGGCGCTCGACCACGAGACCGAACGGCCGCTCCGCTACGACGAGACCGCGCCCTATCTGAGCGCGGCACAGCTGCGGCTCACGTCCTGGCGGACCTATGGCTTCTTCGGCTTCTGCCTGCTGATGAACAGCGATGTGCTGGTCTTCAACCGGCTGTTCCGCTTCGTCCCCGGCATCCGCGACATCACCCGGGCCTTTGCGCGGTTCGACGATTGGATCACCTCGCGCCGCAACTGGACGCGGCGCGGCCTGCAGGTCGTCGGCGTTGCCGAGAAGCCGGACCACAGCCTGTCCTGACGACATCTGCGGCGGGCCGTTCGGCGACCCGATGCCGCCTTTCATCCGATCCCCGGCTGGACGAATTTGGCGGCCCCCACTATAGACTTTGCCTCTCGCAAGGCGGCACGGCAGGGGAATCCATGGCTGGCACGATTTCATCGACGACGGAGTCCGCGCTGCACACGGAGAATGCCCGGACGACGCTGCAGCTGGCCTTCTTCGCCATCTGCCTGTCGCTCGCCCAGGCGGCCTTCATCGTGGTGTTCCGCACCGGTCTGCCGACGCCCGTTCTCTCCTACACGATCGGACCGGCGATCCTCGTCTGCACCGTTCTCGGGCCGACCTTGTGGGCATTGCGTGCGCCCGGCCGCGTGAAGTGGGTCGGGCCGCTCGCCATCGTCGCCTTCCTGGCGAGCTTCATCCTCGTCGCCTTCGGCATCGTGCTGCAGCTGCTGGTCTTCGCCGCCGCCCTGTTCCTGCTGGGGGCGGCGCTGCGCGCGATCGGGCGGCCGACGCTGTCGCCCGGCCGCGCCGCCCTCTGGCTCGCGCTGTTCCTGGCGGTCCTGGCAATCAGCACAATCCAGATCGCCGGCATCAAATACGTGAACTACGTCGCCGACCAGCTGGCGCTCGCCGGCCGGACCGACGGCGACATGCTCATGCATGCGGCGATCGCCAACGCGATCCGCTATTTCCATTTCCCGAGCACCGGCATCGATGGCCTGAACTTCACCCGGTACCATTTCGGCGGCGATGTGCTGACCGCCCTGCTGTCGCGCGGCACGGGCTTCGACGTCGTGCTGTCGATGATCGCGGTCAAGATCCCGCTGCTTGTCCCGCTGATGAGCTTTGCCGCGGGGTGGGGCGCCTTGGTGATCGGCCGGACGCTGATGCCGCAGCGCCGGCTCGGCGCGCTCGCGCTCGCCACCGGGAGCGGCGTGACCGCCTTCCTGCTGGAGAGCGCGCTGGTCGGCAATTTGTCGAGCTACAGCGACCCGCTGCTGCTGAGCGGCGTCCTGATGATGCTGAGCGCGCCCACGATCATCCGCCTCCTGAACGACGGCGCAGGCGGGCCCGGCGCGGCGCGGCCGGCCTGGTGGCTGGCGGTGCTCGGCGTGTTCCTGTTCGGCATCACCAAGATTTCGAACGGCTTCGTCTGGTGCGGCCTGGTGGGGTACTGGGCATTGCGGCGCTACGGACTGGGCAAGGGCTTCTGGGCGGTCTCGATCGCGGCGGGCATCGTCTTCATCCCTGCCTATCTCCTGACCGTGGACCAGGAAGGCGCCCGCACGATCCTGTTCGGGACGCCGTATTTCGTCGAGCGCGGGTTCGGAAAGCCGCTGCTCGTCTATGCCCAGCCGCTTGCGGCAATTCTCTGTCTGGTGCTGCTGACGCGCGACGTCGCGCGCGGCACCCGGCGCTTCCTGATCGAATCGCTGGCGATCGCGATTCTCGTCGGCATGCTGCCGGGCCTGCTCATGTGGATCGACGGCGGCGACGCCCTGCAGTTCATGCTGATGGCCGGCTGGTTCACGCTGCCCATCCTGACGGCGGTGCTCGCCGGCTTGCCGGGCCGCATCGCCGCCTGGCCGGCGCCGCGACGGCGCCTGGCCTGGGCCGGCGCGGTGCTGGCGGTCGTCGCCTGCGTTGGGCTGGGCGCGTCAGACGTGCGGCTCAAGTTCAACATCTTCATGGCCTATAACGCGCTGCTGCACACCGGCGACCGCAGCTATTACGACCAGGACAACCGGAAAGGCTGGCGCGAGGACGGCCGCCGCGCCTGGGAGACCTACGGGTTCGGCGTGTTCCAGCTGCCGCCTCCGCCGCAGGCCGGCAAGAGTCTCGTGGATGCCCTGCGCGCCTACAAGGCCGAGGCCGGCAATGCCGGTGCCGCATACCTCGCCGTGGACTCGGATTACTGGCCGCTGGTCTCCGATTGCGACGGCAAGGTGACCTTCCCGATGTCCATGGCGGGCGTGCCGGCGATCTACGGCTACCTTCCGGTGCAATCCGCCTGCCCACAGCAATTCTCGCTGCGCGGGTACGGCGGCTGGGGCGCGGCACCCGAGACCCGCAGCGATATCAGCGACGAGGAAATCTGCGGCCGCGCCCGGGAGAAGGGGTTCTCGGTCGTGCTGCGCATCGATAGCCTCGCCGATCGTAGCCGGGATCGAAAGATCACCTGTCCTTGAGATCGGCTATTCGATGGCGCTGCTGCCCGCGGTGTCGTTCGCGGCAGCGCCCTCCCGCGGGTTGAGCACCGACTTCACCCGGTAGTCCGCTTTGCCCTGGGATTCGTAGTAGACCCGCATGATGAGCTCGGCCAGCAGCCCCATCAGCAGGCACATGAGGCCGCTGATGATGCAGAGCGAGACCAGCAGCGGCAGCGGCGTCTGGATGAAGGACGTGCCATGGAACAGCTTCAGGTAGATCGCCCATAGCCCGGCCAGGAAGGCGAGGATGAGGAGCCCGACGCCGGCCTGGCCGAACAGGTAGATCGGCTTGGTGCGGTATTTGGTGAGGAACTTCACCACCAGCAGGTCGAGCAGGACCTTGATCGTGCGGTTGAGTCCGTATTTCGACTGGCCGAACTTGCGGGCATGGTGGGAGACCGGGATCTCCGCCACGCGGGCGCCTTGCGCGGCGGCGTAGATCGGGATGAAGCGGTGCATCTCGCCATAGAGGCGGAAGCCCCGCAGCACCTCGCGCCGATAGGCCTTCAGCGAGCAGCCGTAATCGTGCAGCTTCACGCCGCTGGCGCGCGAGATGACCCAGTTGGCGATCTTGCTGGGGAACGTCCGGATCATGTAGCTGTCCTGCCGGTCGCGCCGCCAGCCGGAGACGACCTCGTAGCCCTCCTCCAGCTTCGCCAGCAGACGGCCGATGTCCTTCGGGTCGTTCTGCAGGTCGCCGTCCATCGGCACGATGACCTCGCCGGCGGCATAGTCGATGCCGGCCATCATCGCCGCGGTCTGGCCCTTGTTGGAACGGAAGTTCAGCACCCGGATGCGCGGGTCGCGCTTCGCCGCCTCGGCCAGGCGCGCCTCGGTGCCGTCGCGGCTGCCGTCGTTCACCAGGATGATCTCGAAGCTGCGGCCCAGTGGGACGAGCGCCGCGAGCAGGGCGTCGCAGAGCGGCGCGACATTGTCTTCCTCGTTGTAGAGGGGGATGACCACCGACAGGGCGATCTCCGACACGGCTTGATCCATATTTCCCTCAGGCTAGACCGGTTCAGGCATGGCGCGCGGCGCTCTGCAGCACCAGCTGCGCCCATAGCGCGAAGCGGTGATCGGCGGCGGAGCGCTTGTGCTCCGCCAGCATCCTCTCGAGCACCGGCCGGGCGATCGAATAGCCGGAATCGGCCGGCGGCTCAAGCTGCAGTCCGCCCTTGGCCAGCCATTGCCCGACCGGAACGCCGAAACCCTGCTTCCTGCGGGCAAGCACCCAATCGGGCAGCAGGCCGGTCATCGCGGCCTTGAGGATAAATTTCGTAGTCCCGTTGTGCAGCTTGAGCCGGCTCGGAATTCGCCGCGCCAGATCGACCACGTCGTTGTCGAGGAAGGGCGCCCGCGCCTCGACCGAATGCATCATCGCGGTGCGGTCCGACTTCACCAGCACGTCGTCGGTCAGGTAGAGCCGCGTATAGAACTGCAGCGTGCGGTCAATCAGGTCGCCCTTCGGACCCGTGGCATTCCACGCGGCGATGGCGTCGTCGTAGACCTCCTCCGTGCGCGCGGGCGCGGCCAGCGCCTCGGCCAGGTCGCGCGGCGCCAGCGGGCCGATCCAGGCCGGGTTCCACAGCCCCGGCTCCTCGCGCAGGCCGGAGAGCATGCGCTTGACCTTGAAATCCAGGCTCATGTAGCGGTGCGACACCGGCAACAGGCCGGCGACGAAGCTGAGCGCGCTGCGCAGGCGGTGCGGCACCAGGGCGTCGTAGAGCTTCGCCCAGCGCAGGCCCTTGAAGGTCTCGTAGCCGGCGAAGAGCTCGTCGCCGCCATCGCCCGACAGCACGACGGGCAGATGCCGCCGTACATGGCGGAACAGCAGGTAGCACGCGACCAGCGAGGAATCGGCGATCGGCTCGTCCAGCCGGCTCAGCATCTCCGGCACGATGCCGGCGGCATTGGCGAGCGTCAGGTGATCGACCACGTGCTCCGTCTTGTAGTGCGTGGCAACGCGCGCCGCATAAGGGGATTCGTCGAAGCTCGGCTCGTCGAAGCCGATGGAGAAGGTCTTCACCGGCTGGTTGGTGCTCTCGGCGGCGAAATGGACCACGCTCGAGGAATCGATGCCGCCGGAGAGCAGCACGCCGACCGGCACGTCGGCGGCCAACCGCATGGCGACGGCGCGTTTCAGGCGCGCGCGCAATTCCTCGACATAGCCGCCGACATCTGCGGCGCGGGCGCCCTCGTCCGGCGCCAGTTCGAAGGACCAGTAGCGCCGCAGCGCGCGGGCGCCGGTGGCAAGATCGAGCGTCATCCAGGCGCCAGCAGGCAGCTTGCGCACCCGGTCGTAGATGCTGGCCGCGCCCGGCACGAAGCCAAAGGCGAAGTATTTCTGCACCGGCAGCGCGCCGGGCGACAGCGTCAGCGCCGGGTGTTGCCGGAACGCCGTCGTCTCCGAGGCGAAGGCGAAGACGTTGCTCTGGTCGGTATAGTAGAGCGGCTTCTCGCCGAAGCGGTCGCGGCTCAGCAGCAGCAGCTTTTTCGCCGTGTCATAGAGCGCGAAGGCCCACATGCCGTTGAAGCGGCGGTGCATGCCCTCGATGCCCCAGGCCAGATAGGCCTGCAGGATCACCTCGGTGTCGGAATGGTCGGTGAGGAAGCGGCGACCCGCCGCCTCCAGCTCGCGGCGCAGTTCCGCGTGGTTGTAGATCTGGCCGTTGAAGACGATGACGCAGCGGCGATCCGCGTCCCACATCGGCTGCACCCCGCCGGCGATATCGAGGATCGCCAGCCGGCGCTGGCCGAGATGCAGGCCGCTTCCGGCATCGATGTGGGCACCCTCGCCATCCGGGCCCCGATGCGCCAGGGCGCGGGTCATCGCCGCCAGGACGTCCGGCTTGTGCTCTCCGACGAATCCGACGATTCCGCACAAACCTTAACTTTTCCTTCTTTTTTCGAGGACTAGCGTTGCCGGGAGAGGTAGCAATATTCGCCGCGGCCTGCAATCGCCCCGCTCCGGGGCCGCGGCGCCAGAAGCTGGAAACGGACACCATGCGACGCGAAGTCTCGAACCGCATCCGCTTTGTCATCGAGGAGCTGGTTCCAGGCATCCTCCGCGACAGCCGGCCGTTCCGGCTTCTGATGCGCGCGATGGCCGGCGCGCATGTCGAGCGGCTGGCCGAGTTCCGGCGGCGCGCCCCGTTCCTCACCGCCGCCGAATACCGCGCCCTCTATGCTGACCATCCGCGGGTCCATGACGATACGGACAATTCCGCCGCCTGTATCGACCTGATCCGCCGGAACGTCGTCGGCCCCGAGGTGTGCGACGTCGGTTGCGGCACCGGCTATCTGGTCAAACAGCTGGCGCAGGCGCCCGAGCTGAAGGCGTGCCGCTTCACCGGCGTGGATTTCGCCCTCGAAAACGCGGTACAAGCGGGGAATGTCTCGTTCCGCGAATGCGATATCCTGCACATGCCCTTCGCCGACCGCGCCTTCGACACGGTCATCTGCACCCATGTGCTGGAGCACATCCTGGACATCCGGGCGGCACTCATGGAGCTGCGGCGCATCGCCCGGCGGCGCCTCATCCTGGTGGTCCCGCGCGAGCGCGAGTTCGAATACACCTTCAACCCGCACTTCCATTTCTTTCCCTACCCGCATTCCTTCCTGCGGGTGCTGTTTCCCATTCCCGTCAGCCACAGCATCCGGGCGGTCGGCCGCGACTTCTTCTATGTCGAGGACGTGGAGCCGGGCTCAGCCGGCCAGGCCGCGCTCACGCCACAGCATTAGGGCGCTCGGCAGGCCGACCAGGCTGTTGAGCACGCCGCAGGCGCGCCCCACCAGCGCCACCAGCAACCCCGCCTCGGCGGGCACGCCGCTGAGCCCGAGGAACAGCACCAGCGCCCCCTCGTAGACGCCGATGCCGCCGAAGGAAATCGGCAGGCCGGAGGCGATCATGGCGATGCCGAGCGCGAAGACCACCGCCGGCAGGGCGACGGCCTGACCCATGTCATGCAGCGTCACCATCACCGCGGCGATGACCAGGACAACGTTCACCAGGCTGGATAGGGCGAAGAGCAGCTGGGCGCGGCGATGGCGGCGCAGGCGAACCTGCATCCGGCCGGTTTCGGCCAGCATGGCGCCGAGGAAGGCCCAGCCGCGCGCGACGAGGCTGGCCCCCGGGGGTGCCGGACTGATCTTGCGCCCGCCCAGCCACTTCAACAGCAGCAGCAAGGCGAGGATGGCGCAGGCGCCTGCCGCGATCACCAGCAGCTGCAGCCAGGGCCGCAGCCAGTCCATCGGCCAGAGCGCGGCCAGCGCGACGAGGCCGACATAGATCGCCACCTGCATGGCGCGTTCATAGGCGATGGCGCCGATGGCGACCGGGGCGCTGCCGCAAGCGCGGGCCATCAGCAGGATGCGCAACCCGTCCGAGCCCAGCGTGCCGGGCATGAAATTGTTGATGAACAGCCCGGCGAAGACCGTGCGCCAGGAGCGCGCCAGGCTTTCGCGCACGCCGACCGTTTCGAGCAGCGCGCGCCAGCGCCAGATCAACGCCGCCTGGGCCAGGAAGTTGAGCGCGATGACGCCAACGAGCCCGCCGGCCGACAGCGCGCGGGCGGCGTGATGCACGCCCTGCCAGTCGACGATGAAGACCAGGGCCACGACCAGGCCAAGGCTGACCGCCAGCTGCAGAAGGACGGTCGCGATCCGCGTCGAGGCGCCGCGCCGTGAGGGCGAAGCGCCGCTCACCACGCCACACGCTGTCGCGAAGCCCTATAAGCCGCCATGGCCGCGCCGTCCTGGCAATGCATCGAGGATGCGCTGGCGCTCCTCCGGAGTGGAAATGATCCAGTCACGGATTTCGTCGATGGTGCGCTGGCAGCCGATGCACCAGCCGGTCTGGGGATCGATCTGGCAGACCGAGATGCAGGGCGAGGGCGGGCCGCTCATCAGCAGCCGGCGCCGCTCCTCGCGCCGTTTCTCGCGCGCCAGCCGGCGCTGCCGTTCCGGATCTTCCGTCGTCATTCCCTTGCCAGACCCTCTCGCCGCGCCCTCACGCGCAATGCCCCTCACCTGCAAAGCATGGCGCCCGAGTCGATTTGCGCATCGTTGGCGGGCGTCTATTATCACGCTGCCAGGAAGCTTGAACAGCCGCGCCGAATCGAGAGGAAGCCAGTGCCGCCGCAGACCGGCCGTTGGGGGCGGATCGTCGCCATAACCCGCCTGACCACGGGGTTGATCCTCCTCTCCTATGTGCTGACCCACAATCTGAACCATGCCTTGGGCCTGGTTTCGCTGGCGGCGATGGAAGCCGGCAGGGCCGTGTTCCTGGCGTTCTGGCGCTTCGATCCGATCGAGCTGGCGCTGTTCCTCGCCATCCTGCTGCATTTGCTGATCGGGCTGCGGGCGCTCTACCGGCGCAAGAGCCTGCGCATGCCGGCGCTGGAGGCAACGCAGCTGATCCTGGGCCTGAGCGCCCCGCCGCTCCTCATCCTGCATGTGCTGGGCACCGCCTATGCCCATGGCGCCTACGGCCTCGACGACCGCTATGCCTTCGTGCTGTGGGCCATCTGGGTGGCCGCGCCGAGCGTCGGGGCCATGCAGGCGGCGGCCCTCGTCGTCACCTGGATTCACGGCTGCATCGGGCTCAATTACTGGCTCAGGGTGAAACCCTGGTTTCCGCGCTGGCGGCTCGCTCTGGGCGCCGCCGCGCTGTTGATCCCCGTGCTGGCGCTGCTGGGTTTCGCCGATGGCGCGCGCGCGGTGGCGCGGCTGGCTGAGGACCCCGCCTGGACCCAGGCGATGCTGGCCGCGGTGAACGCGCCGGACGCGGCCGGGGTCGCGGCGATCTATGGCCTGCGCACCTGGCTCACGCTCGGCTTCTGCGCACTGGTCGGCGGCGTCTTCGTGCTGCGCGGGCTGCGCCTCCTGGCGACCCGGCACCGGGCCATCGCCGTCACCTATGGCGACGGCCGGCGGGTGGTGATCCAGCCCGGCACCACGCTGCTGGAGGCGAGCCGCATCGGCAACATCCCGCATGCCTCGGTCTGCGGCGGGCGCAGCCGCTGCTCGACCTGCCGGGTGCATGTGCTCGCCGGGGGCGAGCAGCTGCCGCCGCCTGGCGAGGAGGAAGCGCGCGTGCTGGCGCGCATCCACGCGGCGCCCGCAATCCGCCTCGCCTGCCAGGTGCGGCCGAACGCGCCGGTGACCATCCAGCCTTTGATGCCACCCGGTACCAGCGCGCAGAAGGCGCTGTTCGGCGCTGATCTCAGCCAGGGCAAGGAGCAGGAGGTGGCGATCCTGTTCGCCGATCTGCGCGGCTTCACCGGGCTGGCCGAGCAGCGCCTGCCCTATGACGTGGTGTTCCTGCTGAACCAGTATTTCCGCACCACCGGCACGGCGATCCAGCAGGCCGGCGGCCATGTCGACAAGTTCATCGGCGACGGCGTCATGGCGGTGTTCGGCCTGCGCGGCCGCCCCGACCTGGCGGCGGCGCAGGCGCTCGACGCGGCGCGACGCATGGCCGAGGGGATCGAGGCGTTCAACGCCCAGCACGCGGCCGAATTGCGCGCGCCGCTCAGGATCGGCATCGGCGTGCATTTCGGCCCGGCCATCGTCGGCGAGATGGGCTTCGCCCCCACCCTGTCGCTGACCGCCATCGGCGACACCGTCAACATCGCCAGCCGGCTGGAAGCGGCGACCAAGGAGCAGGGCTGCCAGCTGCTGGTCTCGGAAGCGGCGGCGGTGGCGGCGGAGATGAACCTGGGTCTCGGGCGCAGGGTCGAGGTCGCGCTGCGCGGGCGCAAGGAGCCGCTGATCGCCTATGCGCTGGACGACGCAAGGAGCCTGGGAGCTTGAGCATGAGCGAGTTGACACCCCTGCGCCTCGACCACGCCCATGTGCG
>JAEUKU010000233.1 GCA_016794075.1 Rhodospirillaceae bacterium | reverse complement strand
GCCGCACCAGCGGGTGCGACGTGAAACAGACTTGGAGAAACAGCGATGCCGATCGGTACCGTGAAGTGGTTCAACAGCACCAAGGGTTATGGCTTCATTCAGCCGGAAGGCGGCGGACCGGATGTGTTCGTGCACATCTCCGCCGTGGAGCGCGCCGGCCTCGGCACGCTCAATGAAGGCCAGAAGGTCTCCTACGAAGAGCAGCGCGATCCGAAGCGCGGCAAGAGTTCGGCCGAGAACCTGAAGAAGGTCTGAAGCCGGCGAGATCGAGGCAAGGGCGCCGGTTCACCGGCGCCCTTGTCGTTTTTGGGAGACGCGCGATGGCCATGAAGCCCAACTACTTCCAGCAGCGCGCCGACCGCAACCGCGCCAAGGAAGCGAAGAAGCTGGAAAAGCAGCAGAAGCGCGACGAAGAGACCGCCAAGCGCAAGGCGGCGCGCGAGGCCGGGCGCGACGGCGCTCCCGCGGAAAGCGGCGAGCAGGACAGCTAGGCCGCGCAGCGCGCCAGGCGATCGCGAGGGGCATCCGCGAGAGGCGTCCGGCATGAAAGCCATCGGCTACATCGACAGCCTGCCCATCGCCGAGGATAACGCGCTGTTCGAGTTCGAGGCGCCGAAGCCCGCGCCAGGCCCGCGCGACCTGCTGGTCCGCATCAAAGCCGTCTCAGTCAATCCCGTGGACACCAAGGTGCGCATGCGCCGCCAGGGCACCAAGGAGGCACCGGTCATCCTCGGCTGGGACGCCGCCGGCATCGTCGAGACGGTGGGCGGGGACGTGACCCTGTTCAAGGCCGGCGACGAGGTCTATTACGCCGGCGACATCACCCGGCCGGGCAGCAACGCCGAATACAACCTGGTCGACGAGCGCATCGCGGCCTTGAAGCCGAAGAGCCTGGATTTCGCCGCCGCGGCGGCCCTGCCGCTGACCGCCATCACCGCCTGGGAGGCGCTGTTCGACCGCTTGAAGATCGCCATCGGCAAACAGGCGACCGATGACGCGCTGCTCATCGTCGGCGCGGGCGGCGGGGTCGGCTCCATCGCGGTCCAGCTGGCGCGGCGCCTGACCGGGCTCACAGTGATCGGCACCGCCGCGCGGCCGGAGACGCGGGACTGGGTGGCGAAGCTCGGCGCCCATCACGTCATCGACCACGGCAAGAAGCTGTCGGAGGAGCTGAAGCGGATCGGCATCCCGCAGGTGCGCTACGTCTTCTCCGTCACCCAGACCGACCGGCATTGGGACGAGATCGTCGCCGCTCTGGCGCCGCAGGGAGAGATCTGCCTGATCGACGATCCCAAGGGCGGCATCGACGTGATGAAGATCAAGAGCAAGGCGGGCGCGCTGCACATCGAGTTCATGTTCGCCCGCGCCATGCATCGCACGCCCGACATGATCCAGCAGCACAAGCTGCTCGCCGAAGTGGCGCGGATGGTCGATGACGGGCTGATCAGGACCACGCTGGGGCAGAACCTGGGCCAGCTCGGCGCCGCCAATCTGCGCCGCGCGCACCAGATGCTGGAAAGCGGCGCCACCATCGGCAAGGTCGTGCTCGAAGGCTTCTAGAAAAGAGCGATCGCGGTCGGCATCGACCCGCGCGAAGACGGATACATCTCTGCAGCTGCTTCCATCGCCTCCCCGGCCTTGCGCCGGGGCCCATGCGACGGCGTGGCGGCTGGCGGGTGGCGGCGCGCGGGATCACGGAACCATCCGGCGCTGCTCCGGTTGTGCAGCAATGCTCAACCGGTCCGAGGTCTCCATGGCGCTGCCGCTCCTGCATTTCCGCACCGCTGCGATCCTGGCGCTGGTCGCCGCCGGGCTCGGCCTGTGGATGGCCGCCACCCATGATTTCCGCGCCGTGCCGGCGGAGGTTGCGCTGAATGTTCTCGGCTGGGCCTCCTTCATGCTCTACGGGCTCTATTTCGCCGCCATGCCGGGCCCCGTCAGCGGCCTGGCGTGGCTGCATTATTTTGTCGCCCTGATCGGCGTCGCGGTGGCGGCGCTCGGCATCGCCGGCACCGAATGGGGCCATCCGCTGTTCGATCCGCTGCGCGTCATCGGCGCGCTCGCCATCGCCCTCGGCTTCGTGCTGTTCGGTTTGATCGTGTTCCGCGGTCGCTAAGGTCGTTTGTGTCCTGTTTCACAGCCTTGACGGGCGGCCCTCGCTTATGGTCCGTGCACTCGCTTGGACCATCATGGGAGGGGGATCTCGGTCATGTCGATTCCGTCGCTGTTCTTCCGCACCGCCGTCCTGCTCGGCCTCGCCGGCATGCTGCTCGGCATCTACATGGGCATAAATCAGGATTTCCGCTTTGCGCATGCCCATGCGCATTGGAATCTGCTGGGCTGGGTGGCGTTCTTCCTGTACGGCGCGTTCTACGCGCTGGCGCCGATGGCGCGGCAGGGCCTGCTGCCCCGACTGCACTACGGCCTGTCGCTGATCGGCTTCGCCGTCTTCATGGCCGGATTGTTCGGCGTCGCCGCGGGCGCTTTCGAGACGATGGTGGCTTTCGCCGCGATCGGCTCGGTGCTGGTGGTGGGCGGATTCCTGGTCTTCGTGCTGATCGTGTTCCGCGTGCGGATCGGCTGAACCTTCAGCTGCGCGGCGAGTCGTAATACATCAGGTGCGACTTGTATCTCAGGTCGTCGCGCAGCAGGTGATCGACCAGGATGCCGCGCAGCGACAGCGCCAGCTCCCAATGCAGGCGCGTCGGCTCCGCCGCCGATTCCATGTCGGCGATGATGGTGTCGATCTCCGTCAGGATGCGGCGATGGGCGCGGATGTGGCGGGTGTAGTCCGGATAGCGCGTCGCCTTCAGCACCGCGTCCTCGGTGGCGAAATGCTCGACGCAGCGGTCGCGCATCAGGCGCGCCGTCTCCACCAGCTCGCCCCAGGACCCGCCGGCGCCGACCAACGCATGCACGGCATTGGCGTCCTCGATCAGCTGGCGATGTTCGCGGTCGACCGTCGCGTTGCCGGTCTCCAGAACGGGCAGCCAGGGCAGCGGCTCCAGCGAACGGGCCTGCGCTCCGGGCTGGTCGGCGCCCTGATCCAGTGCCGGCGCGGCGGAAGGCGCGGGAGCTTTCGGTACGAGCGGAGCCATCCAGGTTCTTTCAAGCCGGAGCACTACGGTAGCGCAAGCCGTCGCGGCGCAGAATGGCATCAATGAGTTAACCGGAAGGTAATAGATCCGGCGGCCCGCGCGACCCGTTGCCGCGCCGCTTCGGGCGCGGGCTTACCGGGGCTTGGGGCCGAAATGCATGAGGTGGGATTTGAAGCGCAGGTCGTCCTTCAGGCAATGATCGACCAGCAGGTCGCGCGGCGCCATGGCGCGTTGCCAATGCTGCGGCTGCGGCGCCGTCACCGCTTCGAGCTCCGCCAGGATCGCGTCATACGCCGCCAGGATGCGGCAATGCTCTTCGTAGTGGCTGGCGCTTTCCGGATAGCCGGATTGTTCCAGGATGCGGTCCTCGGTGGCGAAATGCCGGGCGGAGCGCGCCCGGCCCTGCTGCAGGACGGCCAGCAATCGCGGCCAGTCGCGCCGCTCCTCGATCAGGCGGGAGAGGATATTCCCCTGATCCACCGCCTCGCGGTGCTCGCGGTCGATGACGTCGTTGTCGATTTCCAGGAAATCGAGCCACGGAAAGGATTCGTTGGCGGGATGGGCTTGCGCTCGTGGGCGCGGGCCGGACGTGGAGGACGCTGTGCGTTTCATTCTGCCGCGCAGGCTAGGGTGCCTTTGCTAGAAATCGATTAACGCGCCGGGACCTGGCGCGCTCAGGCGACCGAGGATTCCGTCGCCCCGGCGCCCGATTGCTGGGGCGCGGACAAGGCATAGGAGCGCTGCGCGGTATAGACCGAATGCTCGCTGCCCATTTCACTCGAAAAAAGCGTGAAATGCGTCACCTCGAAGGGCGCGGTTTTGAACAGGCTGTGCTCCACCAGGTATTGCTGCAGCTTGGCGATGGGCGGGTCCTTGGGTCGGGTCAGGGTGACATGGGGGGTGAATTTCTGCCCCTCCGGCGGCAGGCCGGCGCGCACCACGGCGGATTCCACCTTGTCGTGCAGATGCTGCAGGGCCGGCTGCTTCTCCACCCCGGCATAGACCGCCTTGACCCGCTGGCCCGAGGTGAAGGCGTCGACCCCCTTGAGGCGCAGGGAAAAGCGCGGCGCGCGGATGCCGGCCAAAGCGGCATCGACGTAATGCGCGTCGCGGCCGTCGACCTCGCCCAGGAAACGCAGCGTGATGTGGAAGTTCTCCGGGGGAACCCAGCGGTTGACGCTGCCATTGCCGGTCGGCAACCCGCCGCAGAGCAGGCGCAATTGCCAGCGAATCTCCTCCGGCAACGCGAGGGCCACGAACAGGCGCATGTCACACCACCTTCACGGGCCGTAACCTGGACTGCCGCCCGTGTCTTTGACTGAGTATAAGCTTAACAGCCGCGGGACGAATTCCAAAGCGCGGAAAACCGCACCCCCGCGTTCCCCGGCGTTCCCGCGCGCCGGCCCACCCCGCCTGCGGCGCCCGAGCCGGTTGCGGGGGGCCGCCGGAAGTGGTACCGGAGCGCCAGCAAAACGGCATTTCAGGGCTTGGAACCATGGCTGAGAACGACAAGAACACTTCCGCCGACCAGGGCGCCGCGGGCAACCCCCAGGCGGCGGGCTTCCCGCTGACCGTGGTGACCCAGTATCTGAAGGACCTGTCCTTCGAGAATCCGGCCGGGCCGGAGGCGCTGGTCAATCTGAAGGAAGTGCCGACCGGCACCGTGCGCGTCGACGTGCGGGTGCAGCCGCGGACTCCGCCGGAGATCGAGATCATCCTGTTCCTGGCGCTCGAGGCCAAGGCCGAGGGCAAGTCGGTCTATGTGGTGGAATGCGAATATGGCGGCCTGTTCCGCCTTGGCCGCGTCACCCAGGATGTGGTGTTGCCGCTCATCATGATCGAGGCGCCGCGCCTGCTCTTCCCCTTCGCCCGCCAGGTCATCGCCAATGCGATCTCCGCCGGCGGCTTCCCGCCGCTGTTGATCAACCCGATCGATTTCGCCGCCCTCTATCGCGACAAGCGCGAGGAGCTGGTGAAGCAGGCCGAGGCCACCAAGGGCGCCGCTGGCAATCCGGCGGTGAACTGAGGCGCGCCCACGGCCATCGTTTGGTCATTGAAGGGATACGGCGATGGCGCATGAATATCGGGCGACGGTGGCGTGGCTGCGCGGCGAGCAGCCCTTCACCGACAACAAGTATTCGCGCGGCCATGTCTGGCGCTTCGACGGCGGCATCGAGGTGCCCGGCTCCTCCGCCCCCGACGTGGTGCCGGTCTATTCCGTGGCCGCGGCGGTCGACCCGGAAGAGGCCTTCGTCGCCAGCCTCTCCTCCTGTCACATGCTGTTCTTCCTGGCCTTCGCCGCCAAGTTCGGCTACCGCGTCGACTCGTACGAGGACAACGCAATCGGCGAGATGGCGAAGAACGAGGCCGGCAAGCTCTTCGTATCCAAGGTGACGCTCCGCCCCGACATCGTCTTCTCCGGCGACAAGCGGCCAAGCGCGGAGGACGTCGACAAGCTGCATCACCGGTCGCATGCCGAATGCTTCATCGCCAATTCGGTGAAGAGCGAGGTGGTCACGGCGACGATGCCGCTGCGGTTTGCATAAGGCTGCGGTTTGCCTGAACCCTGGTGGGACCCGGCGCTGTGACAAACGCGCCCGCGGTGAACCGACTCACAGCCTGTTAAGACAAAACTAACCATACTGGGCCGAGACTTCCGAACGGATGTCGCGGGGGGATTATATGATCTCGTGCCCAGACAGGATGTGCGCCAGGATGTGCGCCGATATTCCGGCGCGCGGGTTCGCCATACCAGGTTCGAAAGCGCCGAGACCACCGTTGACGGCCGGCGACCGGCTGGTGCGGTGGGTGTTCCGCGCCCTGCTGTGGACGCTGGCGCTCAGCACGAGCTTCGGCGCCGCAGCACCCGCCGGCGAGACATTCGATGTCAATCTCGCCGGACTGGGCAAGGCGTTCGCCGCCGGGGATGACCGCCCGGTCAATGTCTTCGTCGACATCGCCTCGACCCGCCTCGCCGCGGAGGTGAAGACGACGGAGAAGCGGCGGCTGAACCTCGCCGGCGTGCCCGTGGTGGTCGGCGCCAAGCGCCAGGACGGCGCCGCCGGCCCCAGCGTCACCGCCGGGATCGCCGGCAAATACGACTGGCAGCTGGCGCCCCACTGGTCGCTTGAGGCGGACGGCCAGGTCAGCCGCGCCCAGGTGATCGACACCGCCTTGCCCTCCTCGGCCCGCGCCGGCGGCGCCTTCGCCGTCAAGCTGGCCGAAGGCGGCACGCGGCTCCAGTTGCGGCCCTCCTTCTATGCCGCATTGCAGGAGGATGTGCTGCACGATGTCGACTACGCCGTCGATGCCAAGCTGCAGCAGCGGATCGCGGACGGCTTCGACCTGACCGCCACCGCCGGCCGTTCCTGGCACGACGCGATGCTGTTCGACACCGAGGATCGCGACTTCAGCTATGGCCGGGTCGGCCTGCGTTTCGACCTGTCGCGCTGGAATCTGCCGGGCAGCGATTTCGAGCTCGCCTATCAGCTCGATTGCCGCGACGGCCTCCTCGCCTCGCAGTTCCGCACCACGCAAAGCGTGCTGGTGCTGGCGCGCGTGCTGGAGATCGACGGCTGGAGCCTCCGCGGCCGCTACGCCTACAGCGCCGTCGCGCGCGGCTATGACGATGCCGACTGGGACGCCCGGCGCCACGATTGGAACCATCGCGTGACGCTCGAAAGCGACTGGGACCTCGGCAGCAGCAGCGGGGCAGACTGGCACATGCGGGCGGAATACGGCTTCGAGCAGAGCGCCAGCGACGACGCGGCGGCCGAGGCGCTCGCTCTGCACAGCGCGACGGTGAGCTTCGCGCTCAATTTCTAGACGCGCCGCTGCTTCTGCGCTTCACTGTGCGGCTCTTATGCCCGACCGCAGGAGGCGCGCTGTGACCCGTTCCGAAAAAGTCGAATTCCCCGGCGCCGGCGGCGAGATCCTGGCCGGCCGGCTCGATCGCCCGGCGGGAGAGCCGCGCGCGTTCGCGCTCTTCGCCCATTGCTTCACCTGCTCCAAGGACGTCTTCGCCGCCCAGCGCATCTCGACCGCCTTGGCCGAGCGCAACGTCGCGGTTCTGCGCTTCGACTTCACCGGCCTCGGCAACAGTGGGGGCGATTTCGCCAACACCAGTTTCTCCTCCAACATCGGCGACCTGGTGGCCGCGGCGGATTTCCTGCGCGCGCAATACCGGGCGCCGAAGCTGCTGATCGGCCATAGCCTGGGCGGCGCCGCCGTGCTGCTGGCGGCAGCGAAGGTTCCGGAATGCGTCGGGATCGCCACCGTGAACGCGCCCTTCGACCCGCAGCATGTGCAGCATTTGCTGGGCGACGCGCTGGAAACGATCAAGACCCAGGGCGCGGCGAAGGTAACGCTGGCGGGGCGCAGCTTCACCATCCGCAAGGATTTCGTCGAGGATCTGCTGACCCACAGCTCGGGCGAGAACCTGCGCAACCTGCGCCGCGCGCTGCTGATCTTCCACGCGACGGAGGACAAGACCGTCGGCCTGGAGAATGCGCGGCTGATCTACGAGGCGGCGCTGCACCCGAAGAGCTTCATCGCCCTCGACGGCGCCGATCACCTGCTCTCCAACCGCGATGACGCCGTCTACATCGCCGACCTGCTCGCCGCCTGGGCGATGCGCTATCTCGATGCCGAGGGGATTGCGGCGGCCCCGCCGGCGGCGGTACCGGGCTCCGTGGTGGTGACCGGCGCCGGCGAAGGCGTCTTTCCGCACCTCATCTCCGCCCACGGTCATCTGCTGCGCGCCGACGAGCCGGTCGAGGTCGGCGGCGGCGACAGCGGTCCGGGACCCTATGACCTCCTCCTCGCCGGCCTCGGCGCCTGCACCGCGATGACGCTCCGGCTCTATGCCGCGCGCAAGAAATGGCCCCTCGCCAACGCCCAGGTCACGCTGCACCACGCCAAGATCCACGCCACGGATTGCGCCGAATGCGAGACCAAGGCGGGCATGCTGGACCGCATCGAGCGCGTGGTGCGGCTGGACGGCCCGCTCGACGCGGAGCAGAAGGCGCGGCTCCTCGAAATCGCCGACAAATGCCCGGTGCACCGCACGCTGACCTCGGAAATCCGCATCGAGACGCGGTTGGCGGAGGCCTAAGGGCTTGATTTCACGGGCCCGGAACCGGCGCTGACGGCGCCGGGTTGACCCGGCATGCCGCGCTTCAGCCCCACCCTCCGCCGCATCGCCCTGATCGCGAGTCTCGTCTTATCGGCGCTGGTCGTGGTGCTGCTGCTGGCGCTGGGCGGGCTGGCGGTCTGGCTGCGCAATGCCGATCTGGCCCCGATCGCCGCGCGGGAGGCGAGCGAAGCCCTGGGCCGCGAGGTCTCGATCGGCGAGCTGCACATCCGCTGGGACGATCCGCTGGGCCTCGAGGTCACCGACCTCCGCGTCGCCAATGCCGCCTGGGGCAGCGCGCGCGACATGATCCGCATCGGCCGCTTCGCCGCCCTGCTCGATCTCGGCGCGCTGTGGCGGGGCGAGCTGCGCTACGAGCGCCTGCGCATCATCGACGCCGCCATCGTGCTGGAGCGCGACAAGCAGGGTGTGGGCAATTGGAAATTCCCCGGGATGGAAGGCGGCGGCAATGGGGATGGCGGCTTCGCCCTGGTGCCCAGGAACCGCACCCAGTTCCCCACCTTGATCGATTTCGCCGGCTGGGACGGGCTCATCACCTATCGCACCCGCTCCGGCAACGTCCTGCGCATCGCGCTCGACGACGTGACCATCGCCGCGCCGGACGAAGATGCGCCGGTACGGGTCACGGCGCACGGCGCCTATAACGGCATCGCGGCGCGGGTGAGCGCGACCACCGGGTCCTTCGCCGCGTTGCGCTACGCGGAGGTGCCTTTCGCCATGCCCTTCACCCTCGCCGGCGAGGCGACCGAGATCGTCTTCGACGGCACGGCGATGGCGCCGCTGGATTTCGACGGCGTGACCGGTGCGCTGACGCTGAAAGCCGACAATCTGACCGAGATCCTGGCGGCGATTGGCGGCGGAGGATTCGACCTGCCACTCACCGCGCACGGCAAGCTCAGGCGCGACGGCGATCGCTGGTCACTGACCGCTGCCAAGGGCAAGCTGGCGAAGACGGATTTTGCCGGCGATCTCGGCCTGGTCGAAGGCAAGGCCGGCCAGCCCGACGACATCGCGCTCGACCTCGATGTCGCGCCGCTCGATCTCGATCCGATCCTGGCGGCCGCCGGGCTCAAGCCGGAAGCGGGCAGGGGGAGCGGCTGGCAGGAGCTGCCGCTTTATCCGGCGGCGCTGAACGGGCTGAAGCTCACGGCCGACCTGGCGACGCCGCAGCTCAGCTTCGGCGCCACGACACTGCGCGACTTTGCGCTGCAGGGGCGCGCGGGCGATGGCAAGGTGACGCTGAAAACCCTGCGCTTCGCCTTCGGCGGCGGATCGCTCACCCTGGCCGGTGATCTGGAAAGCACCGGCAAGGACGCCGGCGCGCTGGCGCTGCAGGCGCGGCTCGCCAAGGCCGACATCGCCCGGATCGCGCGCCTGCTCGGCGGCCAGGGCGACGAGATCCGCGGCCGGCTGGACGGCGCCGCCACGCTCAACCTGCAAGGCGGCACTTTGGGCGAGGCGCTCGCCCGCGCCAGGGGCGCCGCCCTGCTGACGCTGGGCAAGGGCGACGTGGCGCGCAGCCTGATCGAGCAGGTCTCGGCCGATCTGCGCAGCATCTTCCGCGAGAAGGCAGGCCGCGTGCCGGTGGCCTGCCTGCTCGCGGCGATGAGCGTGAAACAGGGCATCGGCACCCTGGCGCCTCTGCGGCTGGAAACCGATGCGGCGATCCTGCGCGGCGCCGGCACGGTGGATCTGGGGGCGCAGCAGCTCGACCTCACCCTGCAGACGGAGCGCGACAGCACGAACTTTTTCGCTCTCGATCTGCCGATCCGCATCAACGGGCCCTTCGCCGACCTCGCGGTCAATCCACAGATCGGCGCGGATAGCGGCCTGCCCGAGGGCGGCACTGCGCGCGCCTTGGGCAAGCTTCCCGCATCGCTGCGCAAACTGGCGCAGGGCAATTCCTGCGTCGGGTGAGCGGGGCGCCTAGCTGAGCCAGACGGCGTCCTTCAGCTTGGCGACGAAGGCGGCGTGGGCGGCGAGTTCTTCGGCGCTCGCCGCATGCGGCCGGGCCGGACGGATGATCCGGCTGGCGATGGCCAGCGCGGCGGCTTCGGCGCTTTGCCGCTCCGCCTCGCGGTCGAGGCCGAGGCCGGTCTGCGGCCCGCCCAGCAATTGCAGATAGACCTCGGCCAGCAGCTGCGCGTCCAGGAGCGCGCCGTGCAGGCTGCGCTGCGAGTTGTCGATGGCGAAGCGCTTGCAGAGCGCGTCGAGGCTGACCGGCGCGCCGGGGAAGCGCTGGCGCGCCATGCGCAGGGTGTCGATCGCGCGCTCCATCGGCAGGGCCATGCGCTTCACCGCCGCCAGCTCCGCATTGACGAACTTCATGTCGAATTCGGCGTTGTGGATCACCAGCGGCGCGTCGCCCAGGAAGTCCAGCAGCGCGTCGGCGATCTCGGCGAATTTCGGCTTGTCGCTGAGGAACTCGGCGGAGAGGCCGTGGATGCGGAAGGCCGCCTCCGGCATGTCGCGCTCGGGATTCACATAGCGCTGGAACACGCGGCCGGTCGGGATCTGGTTCACCAGCTCCAGGCAGGCGATCTCCACCAGGCG
>JAEUKU010000225.1 GCA_016794075.1 Rhodospirillaceae bacterium | reverse complement strand
TGGCGCCAGGCCTTGTCCATGTCGATGCTGTCGCGATGCACGATGGGGGCGATGGCGTCGAAGAAGCTGAGCGCCGCCTCCCCGGTCAGCGCGCGCACCGCCTCGGCCAAAGCGGGTGAGGTCAGCGGACCGGTGGCCAGGATGACGCTGTCCCAGTCCTCCGGCGGCAGGCCGGCCACCTCCTCGCGCCGCAGCTCGACCAACGGATGGCCGGCCAGGCGCTCGGTGACGGCGCGGGAGAAGCCGTCGCGGTCGACCGCGAGCGCCCCGCCGGCGGGCAGCTTGTGGGCGTCGGCGCTGGCGAGGATCAGCGACCCGGCGCGGCGCATCTCCTCGTGCAGCAGGCCGACGGCGTTGTTCTCCGCATCGTCGGAGCGCAGCGAATTGGAACAGACCAGCTCGGCACAGTTCGCGGTCTGGTGGGCGTCGGTGCCGCGCACCGGCCGCATCTCATGCAGGATGACCGGGATTCCGGCCGAAGCGAGCTGCCAGGCCGCCTCGCTGCCGGCGAGGCCGGCGCCCACCACATGGACAGGTTGCGGGCCCGTCGCCCGGGAATGATCGATCGTCATGGCGGTCTGATAGCGAGGGGGCGGGGCCGTCTCAAGGGATTTCGGCCCTATCACCCGGCCCCGGGGCGTGACAAACGGGCGACAAAGGGGCTGGCCAAGCCCGCTTTGGCCCCATTCCACCCCGGCCGTTCAGCCTTTGGTAACCAAATCAGGGCATGACAGGATTAGCAATTTCAGGATCGGTTTGCCGGAAGGGGACTCGGAGACCATGTTGCAGCGACTGAATCCGTCCAGCGCGCCCGCGCCATTCAGCCGGTATTCCCAGGCTGTGGTTGCGCCGGAAGGGTATCGCTGGCTCCACATCTCGGGCCAGGTCGGCTGCGACCGCGACCGCAACATCCCCGCCGGCTTCGCGCCCCAGGCCGAACTCGCCTGGGGCAACCTGCTCGGGATCCTGAAGGAATCCGGCTTCGAACCGGGAGACCTGGTGAAGGTGACGCAGCTGCTGACCGACGCGAAGGACGTGCCCGCCTCGCGCACCATTCGCGACCGCATGCTGGGCCCGGTGGAGCCGGCGAGCACCTTGATGATCGTCGCCGGGCTGGCGGCGCCGGCCCTGTGCTTCGAGGTCGAGGCGATCGCGGCGCGGCCCGCCGGCGCAGGGCGGAGTGGAGCCTGACATGGAACCGAAGAAGGACCTCTATGCCGATCGCCGCGCCCAGGTGCGCAAGAAGGTGCGCAAGATCGGCCGCGTGCTCTACAACGACAGCCAGGCGATGATCGACTGCACCATCCTCGACATCTCCGAGGGCGGCGCCAAGCTCGAATTCGCCAACCGACAGGTGCTGCCGCGCACCTTCTCGCTGCAGCTCGACGACGGCTCGGTGACGCGCTGCGAGGTGCGCTGGGCCAAGGACAATTTCTTCGGCGTCCGCTTCCTGGACGACGATGAGTAGAGCAGGCGACGCATAGGGACGGCTGGTGCGATCATGGCCGAGGAAGCGGCGGCCGGCCCGGAAAAGCGGCGACGCGAGGACCGGCGGACGGTCCTGAAAGGCGCCAAAGTCGTGTTCAACGACGGCAAGGCGATGCTGGTCTGCCGGGTGCGTGACCTGTCGGACGGCGGGGCGCGCCTGGAATTCCCGCCAAGGACCAACCTACCCGAAAGATTTGAGCTGCACCTGGCCGGAACCCAGCTGCGCCATTGCGAGTTACGCTGGTTCAAGCGCAATATCGCCGGCGTCCGATTTCTAGGTCCAGAGCAGCACTAGTTCCCGCATGACCGACGAGCATGACCAGTCCCCTGAGAACCGCAGGGGCCACGTCCGCCGTCTGGTCATAATGGGCGCGACCATCCTCTATAACGACCGCAAAATCACCATCCCCTGCCGGGTGCGCGACATCTCCGAGACCGGCGCCAGACTGGAATTCGACACGCAGCAATTGCTGCCGCACCGCTTCGAGCTCAAGATCCGCGACCTGCCGATCCTGCAATGCGAGCTGCGCTGGGCCAAGGGCACCCGTGCCGGCGTGCATTTCGTGGAAGAGGACAGCGAAGGCTAGAGCTGTCAGCTCGGCTGGGCGATGCCTTCCATTTCCAGCATCCGCGCGTAGGCCGGCCGCGCCATCGCCGCGCGCACCAGGTCCCGGACCCTGGGATGGGTGTGGGCGGGAGCCGTCATCGCGCGGGTCCAGCGCGCCAGCATCGCGCAGTAGTAGTCGCAGGCGTAGAAGGTGTTGCCGCACAGGTAGGGGCCCGATTGCGCCAGATGCGCGTCGATCAGGCCGAACATCTTCGCCAGCCGCGCCTCGGTCGTCCGCTTCACCGCCGCCTGGTGGTCCTCGCCCGCGACGAAATTCTCCGGATGCCACCAATGCATGCAGGCCTCCTGCACGGTGTTGGTGAGATAGGCCAGCCATTGCAGGAAGGGCGCGCGGTCGGCATGGCCTGGCTCCGGCGCCAGGCCGGTTCCCGGATGGCGCTCGATCAGGAACAGCGAGATGGCGGCGGCCTCGTACATCAGCTTGCCGCCGTCATAGACCAGCGTCGGCACCCGCGCGTGCGGATTGACCTTGAGGTAGTCCGGATTGCGCTGCTCGCCCTTCGAGGTGTCGATCTTGATGAGCTCATAGGGGACGCCGATTTCCTCGAGAATGGCGTGCGGCGTCATGTTGGCGCTGCCCGGTGACCAGTAGAGCTTGTACATTCGTTCCCCCAGGTTCAGAGTCTTAGCAATCTCTCCAGCAGCCGCGTGCGCACCGCGCGGTCGTCGCAACGCGTGGCGACGCGGATTTGGCTCGTCGACGTGGCAAGATCGAAACGGGTCTGCCCGGCCCGCGCGGCGTCCAAGGTTTCAATCTCCAGCGTCGCCGGGCGCAGATCGAACAGTTCCGGCGCGATCAGCCACAGCACGGTCAGCGGATCGTAGAGCGCCGCCTGCGGCCGGTCGAAGGCGCGCAAATAGAAGTCGAGCATGGCAGCGCCGGCCAATGCGCAAGGGCCGCCGCCGGCGCGCAGGGCCTCGATCCAGGCGCGGTCGACGCTGGCCTGGCGCGCCACTTCGAGCGGGATCCAGGTCATCGGCCGGCCGGCGGCCAGCACGATGGCGGCGGCCTCGGGATCGGTGTGGATGTTGAACTCGGCATAGCGGGTGGAATTGCCGCCTTCCGGGTCGAGCGAGCCGCCCATGACCACGAACTCGCGCACCGCCCGCGCGATGCCTGGCTGCTTCTGCAAAGCAAGCGCCAGGTTGGTCTGCGGGCCGAGCAGCACGATGGTCAGACTTTCAGGCGCGGCGGCGGCGAGATGGCGGATCAGCGCCTCGGTGGCAGAACCCTCCGCCGGGGCGGGCGCCGTGCCTGGCAGCTCGACGCCGCCCAGCCCGTTCTGGCCGTGGATGTCCTCGATGGTCGCCAGCTCCTGGCGCAGCGGCCGGTCGGCACCGCGATGGACGGGGACATGGCTCCGGCCGCCGAGGCTCAGCAGATGCGCGGCGTTGCGGGTGGTGCGGTTGATGCCGACATTGCCGGCGACCGTGGTGACCGCGCGGATGTCGAGTTCCGGCGCGGCGCAGGCCAGGAAGATGGCGAGCGCATCGTCGATGCCGGGATCGGTGTCGATGATGACCGGGATCGCCAAGATGTCAGCCGCGCCCCGCCGATCGCTTGGCCTTCTTCACTGCCAGATAAGGCGCCAGGTATTTGCCGGTATAGGAGGCCGGCGTTTCCGCCACCTGCTCGGGGGTGCCCGCCGCCACGATCCGGCCGCCCTTGTCGCCGCCCTCGGGGCCGAGATCGACGATCCAGTCGGCGGTCTTGATGACCTCGAGGTTATGCTCGATCACGATCACCGTATTGCCCTGGTCGACCAGTTGATGCAGCACTTCAAGCAGCTTGCGCACGTCCTCGAAATGCAGGCCGGTGGTCGGTTCATCCAGAATGTAAAGCGTGCGCCCGGTCGCCCGCCGCGACAGCTCCTTGGCCAGCTTCACGCGCTGCGCCTCGCCGCCCGACAGCGTGGTCGCCGCCTGGCCGATATGGATGTAGCTCAAGCCTACCTGCTGCAGCATGGCGAGCTTGTCGCGGATCGCCGGGACGGCGCGGAAGAACTCGACGCCTTCCTCGACCGTCATATCAAGGACGTCGGCAATAGATTTGTTCTTGAAGGTTATTTCCAGCGTTTCGCGGTTGTAGCGCTTGCCCTTGCACTGGTCGCATTGGACGAAGACGTCGGGCAGGAAGTGCATCTCGATCTTGATGACGCCGTCGCCCTCGCAGGCCTCGCAGCGGCCGCCCTTCACATTGAAGGAAAAGCGGCCCGCCTTGTAGCCGCGCGACTGCGCCTCGGGCAGGCCGGCGAACCAGTCGCGGATCGGCGTGAAGGCGCCGGTATAGGTGGCCGGGTTGGAGCGCGGCGTGCGGCCGATGGGCGACTGGTCGATGTCGATGACCTTGTCGAGGTATTCGATGCCCTCGATCTTGTCATGCTCGCCCGGATGCAGGCGCGCATCGTGCAGGCGCTTGGCGAGCGCGTTGTAGAGCGTCTCGATCACCAGGGTCGACTTGCCGCCGCCGGAAACGCCGGTGACGCAGGTGAAGACGCCGAGCGGCATCTCCGCGGTGATGTTCTTGAGATTGTTGTGGCGGGCACCGACGATGCGGATCTTGGCCTGCTTGCCGAAGCCTTGGCGGCGCCGGTCGGGAATGGGGATGAACTTCCGCCCGCTCAGATACTGCGCGGTGGTGCTGTCGGATTTCATCACCTCGGCGGGGGTGCCCTTGGCCACCACCTCGCCGCCATGGATGCCGGCAGCCGGACCCATGTCGATCAGGTAATCGGCGCTGCGGATGGCGTCCTCGTCATGCTCGACCACCAGGACCGAATTGCCGAGGTCGCGCAGGCGCTTGAGCGTGGCCAGCAACCGGTCGTTGTCGCGCTGGTGCAGGCCGATCGACGGCTCGTCCAGCACGTAGAGCACCCCGGTGAGGCCGGAGCCGATCTGCGAGGCCAGCCGGATGCGCTGGCTCTCGCCGCCCGACAAGGTCGCCGAGGCGCGGCTCAGCGTCAGGTATTCCAGGCCCACCGAGTTCAGGAACCCCAGGCGCTCGTTGATCTCCTTCAGGATGCGCTGGGCGATGTCTTTCTGCTTCGGCGTCAGCTTGGCGGAAAGCGCGGTGAACCACTCCGCCGCCTGCAGGATGGAGAATTCCGTCACTTCGCTGATGTCGAGGCCGTTGATCTTGACCGCGAGGGCCTCCGGCTTCAGGCGCTTGCCGTGGCAGGCATCGCAGGGCGAGGTGTTCTGGAACCGGCCCAGCTCCTCGCGCACCCAGGAGGAATCCGTCTCGCGGAAGCGGCGCTCCATGTTGGTGATGACGCCCTCGAAGGGCTTGGTCGTCTTGTAGGAGCGCACCCCGTCGTCGAAGCTCATGGTGACCGCTTCGTCGCCCGAGCCGAACAGGATGATGTCGCGGAACTTCTTAGGCAGCTCGCTCCACGGCTCGCGCAGGCTAAACTTGTAGTGCCTGGCGAGGCTTTCCAGCGCCTGCATGTAATATTGCGAGGAGGAATTGGCCCACGGCGCAACGGCGCCGGTGGCGAGGCTCTTGCGCTCGTCCGGCACCACCAGCTCGGGGTCGAAATAGAGCTTGCTGCCCAGCCCGTCGCAGACCGGACAGGCGCCGAAGGGGTTGTTGAAGGAGAACAGCCGCGGCTCGATCTCGTCGATGGTGAAGCCGGAAACCGGGCAGGCGAAGCGCGAGGAAAAGATGATCCGCTCGCCCTTGTCCGCCGGGTCGGCGAAGAGCAGGCCGTCGGCCAGATGCAGCGCGGTCTCCACGCTGTTGGCGAGGCGGGGCCCCAGATCCGGCTTCACCGCGATGCGGTCGACCACCACCTCGATGTCGTGCTTCAGCTTCTTGTTCAGCGCCGGGACGGCGTCGATCTCGTAGAGCTTGCCGTCCACCCGCACGCGCTGGAAGCCGCGCTTCTGCAGGTCCAGCATCTCCTTCTTGTACTCGCCCTTGCGCCCGCGCACGATGGGCGCCAGCAGGTAGAGCCGCGTGCCCTCGGGCAGGCTGAGGATGCGGTCGACCATCTGGCTGACGGTCTGGCTCTCGATCGGCAGGCCGGTGGCCGGCGAATAGGGGATGCCGATGCGCGCGAAAAGCAGGCGCAGGTAATCGTAGATCTCGGTGACGGTGCCGACGGTCGAGCGCGGGTTCTTCGAGGTGGTCTTCTGCTCGATGGAGATGGCCGGCGACAGGCCCTCGATCGATTCCACGTCCGGCTTCTGCATCAGCTCGAGGAACTGGCGGGCATAGGCGGAGAGCGATTCGACGTAGCGGCGCTGGCCCTCGGCATAGATGGTGTCGAAGGCGAGCGAGGATTTGCCCGAGCCGGAGAGGCCGGTCAGCACGGTCAGCGTCTGGCGCGGGATGTCGATGTCGATGTTCTTGAGGTTGTGTTCCTTGGCCCCGCGCACGGAGATGGCGCCGTGCTGCCAAAGTTCCGACCTACCCGACCGATCGCCTGCCGATGCCATGAAGACTTCCTCTTGGGGAATGAGCGAC
>JAEUKU010000223.1 GCA_016794075.1 Rhodospirillaceae bacterium | reverse complement strand
GGCGGAGGCAACGCCGAGCAGGCCGGCGCCAAGGATGACAATGCGCATTCGCGGGCGGTTGGCTGGTTGACAGGCTGGTTGTTATGGCGGCCGGAAGATTGCCATAATCCCCTGCGAATCGATATGGAAATCACCCCAGTAAGCAGGAGTGCGCCCATGCGTCGCTTGCAACACGTTCTGGCCGCCGGTTGCGCCGTCCTGACCCTTCTGGCCCCGATGGGGTCGTTTCCCGCAGCCGGGCAGACTGTCGGGCAGACCACTGGACCGGCGATGACCGTCGACGAGATTCGCCGCTGCCTGTGCCAGAAGCAGGCGATGGAGCAGCGGCAGGACGCCGTCGACACCCAGGGCACGCTGCTCGATGAGCGGCAGCAGGAGCTCGCCAGCCTGGATGCCGAGATCAAGCGCCAGGCCGCCGCGCTGCCCGGCGAGGACGTGGTGGGCCAGCAGGTGCTGCAGGACCTGATCCACCAGCAGATGGCGCTGCGCAACCTGATCCAGCTGGAGATCCGGCCATCCTACAATCGCTCGCTGGGCGAGTTGCGCCAGATCATCGAAGCCTACAACGCGGACTGCACCGGCCGGCCGCGCTATGCCTTCGACGTGCAGCAGGCGGAGAAGGATCTGGTCTGCCCCGCGCCGTAGGCGCAATCCAATACCGGAGCCGTAGGCGCAATCCAATACCCGCGCCGTAGGGCGACACAACGCCGCGCTCCCGTCGGTGGACGGCTTTATCCGACCTGCTGCCAGCGGCAGGTGAGGTTCATCTGCCCGGCCGTGTTGGCGACGGTCGCCATGCAGACGGCCGCCTTGTTCTCCGGCACCGAAACGGCCATGCGCAGCAGGAACCGCGCGCCGCTCGCCGAGGGCACGCTCTCGGAATTGAGCCGCACGATGTTGGCGCCCATCGGCCGGAACGCCTCGCTCAGGCGCGCGATCAGGCCGGGTGAATCATCGCCGGTTAGCTCGATGCGGTGGGTGATGTGCGCCGACTGGTCGTGGCTCTCCCGGAACGTGAAGGGGGCGACGGTCAGCTGCGCGTCCTTGAGCAGCGGCAGCGCCCGCAACTCCTCCTCGACCTCGGCCAGAGTCACGTCGTCGGGCAGCTTGCCGACCAGGGTGAACTCGGCGCCGCCGCCGAGCACGGCGAAGGTGGTATCGCCGAGATTGACCCCGAGATCGTAGAGCCGCCCGGTCACGTCGGCGATCAGGCCGGCACTGTCCTGGCAGATGATCGAGATCAGTGCGGTTTTGGCGGACATATCGGCCTCCCAGATCGACAGTGGATGTCAGCGGTGGAAATCAGACGACATTGGCTTCGCGGATCGCCTGGCCGTTGAGCACGCGCTCATAGCCGAAGCGCCGCAGATCGATGGTGCGGTAGCCGCCATAGGCGATGAGCTCGCTGAGCGCGCGGCCGATCGCCGGCGATTGCTGCAGGCCGTGCCCGGAGAAGCCGTTCGCCATGTAGAAATTCGCCACATGCGGCGCTACGCCGATGATGACGTTCTGGTCGAGCAGATTGTAGTCGTAATGCCCGGCCCAGGCGCGGATCAGCTTGATCGCCTCGAAGGCCGGCACGCGATGCGCGAGGGTCGGCCAGATCAGCTCCTCGAACAGGCGGTAGTCGAGCTCGAAATCGGTGCTGTCCGGATCGTTGCCTTCTTCCGGCGAGACGCCGCAGATGAAATTGGCGCCTTCGGGGCGGACCCACACGCCGCTGGGATCGATCGTCAGCGGCACGCCGGTCAGTTCCTCGCGGCAGTCGAAGACGTAGACGAAGCGCTTGCGCGGCCGCACGGGAAGGTCGAGCCCGACCCAGGCGGCGATGCGCCAGGCGTTGACCCCGGCGCAATTGACGACCGACCCGCAATGCAGCGTCTCGCCCGAGCGCAGCTTCACCGCGTTGACGCGGCCCTGCGCCATGTCGAGGCCGGAGACCTCGTCCTGGATGTAGGTGACGTCGAGCGAACGCGCCTTGCGCCGGAACGCCTGCAGCAGCGAATAGGGATCGAGCCAGCCTTCGTTCACCGGCCCGAAGCTGCCGCCGGCGAGATCGGTACAATTGAGCCACGGAAAGCGCTCGGCGAGCTCGGCCGGCGTCATCAAGAGGGTGCCGGCGCCAAGCTGGCGCTGCAGCTGCTGATTGTCGATCAGCGTGCGCAATCCGGCGCCGGTGGAGAGGAACAGGTAGCCGTCCTCGCGGAAATTGAGCTCGGGCGCCTCGTTGCCGACGGCGAGATGCTCGGCCGCCGATTTCACGAAGCTGGCGCCGAAGCTCGAGATCAGGATGTTCTCAGGCGTCGAGAATTGCTGCCGGATGCCGCCGGCGGAGCGCGGCGTCGCCGCTTCGGCATAGGTCGGATCGCGCTCGATCACGGCGATGCTGCCGGTGAAGGCCTGCTCGGCGGCCAGGAAGTAAGCAGCCGAGGAGCCGACCACTCCGCCGCCGATGATCACCACGTCGAAAGTTCGCGACATTCAACTCAACCTGTTTGCGCCGGATTCCGGCGTATCTACCGCAGCCTGGTCATGGACGGATTCCTTTGACCGGCGGCGATTTCTGTTGGAGTGTAGTGGGGAATATGGCCTCCGCAAGCATGGGTCAAGCATGAGCCGCGCCTTCGTCAAGGAAAATGACGAGCAGGGAAACGAGTTGCCGGAACGGCCGCAGAGCCCGTATCCGAACCATATCACGCCCCGTGGGCTCGACGATCTGCATCAGCAGCTGCAAACGCTGGAAGCGGCGCATCGCCGCATGGCCGAGCCGGTGGGCAACGAACTCATCGACCAGGACGCCAAGCACGCCTTGGAGCGCGACATCCGCTATGTGCAGGACCGCATAGCGCGCGCCATCGTGATCAACCCGGCAACGCAGCCCAGGGATCGCGTCGGCTTCGGCGCCACGGTGGAGACGGAGGATGAGACGGGAGTCCGGCGCAAGTTCGAGATCGTCGGCGAAGACGAGGCCGACGCGGCGGCGGGGCGGTTATCCTGGGTGTCGCCGCTGGCGCGCGCGCTGACCGATGCCGCCATTGGCGAGACGGTGGTCTGGAAGCGCCCGGCGGGAGATCTGGAACTGGAGATCCAGTCCATCCACTATCCGGACTGACTGGGTCGATCGCACATGTCGGGCTCGTCCGGCCACCGCGGACACGCGGCGCGCAAGGCTCGGACCTGTCGACTGGCAAACATGCTGAACGGCTGTCCGATTCCCTTCGAACAGCTAGAGAGAAGTTCCCCCGTCCTGGCCGACCGTCATGCTGCAACCTGCCGGCGACGCGTCGCCGGCCTGGTATCAGCGCTGATCGTACCCGCCGCGAGGACCGCCCGGGCCGCGGCCGCCACCGGGACCGCCGCCGAAGGGACGCCGCTGTGGCGGCTTGCGCGGCGTCGCCGTGCTGGTGTCGAGCGTGATGACGCGCGTCACTTGGATGCCCTTGCGACCCTGGCCGACTTCACAATGGATGGTGGCACCTTCCGGCGCGTCCTGCAGCCCGGCGTCCTTGAGTGCCGAGATGTGCAGGAACACGTCTGGCGCACCGTCGGCGGGCGTCACGAAGCCGAACCCCTTTTCCGGGTTGAACCACTTGATGCGACCCCGCAACTCGCTCGCGGCGCCGCCTTGATTTTGATCGGACATGTCCAACTCTCAGTCGAAGACCCCTACGCGAGCGCCACAACCCCCCGGCCCACCCTAGGCGATCGGCCCCAAGCCGCGACGCAACGACAAGCATGGGGCCGATTTTGGACAAAAAGCAAGCCCGATCGGGCTCAAACGGCGGGCCGGAGCCGGATTCCGGCGCGTCCTCCGCACCGCAGGCGCCGCTCAGGAGTGTGAAAGCCGCAGGGTGCCGCGGACGGCGCCCTGCCGAAGGCCCGGGCGGCCAGACCGCACCGAAACCAGCCTCGCCACGCGACGGGCATGCCCGCTTGGCGCGGCTCTCGGCTTCTGGCAAGCATGGAGCGGGGCCTCGAGTGCAGCGGGAGTTGCCCCATTGCAGCCTGGAGGGCGCGGTCCGCCCGGATGGTGCGACTTGAAGGGACAGAATTTCATGGGGTTTGCGCTCGGCCTGATCGCCACGGTGGCGACCGTCTATCTCCTGCTCCTCGGCTTCCTGTGGGTCACCCAGCGCAGCCATGTGTTCCGGCCGGGCGATGAGCGGCCCGACTTGGCGCAATCCCCGGTGGCAGCCCTGATGCGCGAGGTGGCGATCCCCGCCGCCGACGGCCTCACCCTGCACGCCTGGTACGCTCAGGCCCGTCCCGACATGCCAACCGTGCTCTACTGCCACGGCAATGCCGGCACCCTGGGCGGCCGGGCGGAGCGCGCGCTGCCCTACCTGCAGCGCGGCTACGGCATGCTCCTGGTCGCCTATCGCGGCTATGGCGGCAATCCGGGGGCGCCGACGGAGCAGGGGCTCTATGCCGATGGCCGCGCCCATCTCGATTGGCTGCTCGCCCAGGGCGTGCCGGCGGCGCGCATCGTGCTCTACGGCGAATCCCTGGGCGCGGCGGTGGCGGTCCAGCTGGCGACGGAACGCGAGGTCGCCGCCCTGGTGCTGGAGGCGCCCTTCGCCTCGGTGTTGCACTCGGCGCGCGAGCGGTTCCCGCTTTTCGCCTTCGACTGGCTGATCAAGGACAAGTTCGCCAGCATCGACAAGATCGACAAGGTCAGGGCGCCACTCTTCATCGTGCATGGCGACCGGGACCGGGTCACGCCGATGCGCTTCGGCCGCATGCTGTTCGACAAGGCGCGCGAGCCGAAGGGCGCCCATTGGCCGCACGGCGCCGGGCACAACGACCTGCTGGATTTCGGCATGGCGGAGGCGGTGACCGGATTCCTGGAGCGGCTCGGTCTCGCGAGGTAGCGCGCTCAGAACGCCGCGGCGGCGGCTTTCTCAAGCGCCTCGAAGGGCAGCAGCACGCAGTCGCGCCGGCTTTTCGCCTGGTGCACCGGGCTGAAGATCTCCAGCGCCGGCCAGTGCGGATCGGCGTGGCCTTCCTTCATCAGCCGGCGCACGGCCGCGATGGCGTCCTGCAGCGCCGCCTTGTCGCGACCGCGCAGCGCTTCGGCGATGGTCGCGGCTGCTGCCTCGCAGAGCAGGCAACCGCGCACCTCGTGGCCGATCGCAGCGACCGTGCCGTTCTCGACCTTCAGGTCCAGCGTCACGCGGTCGCCGCAGAGCGGATTGTCGACCGTCGCACTGGCATCGGCCGCCGGCAGCCGGCCCTTGCCGAAGGCCTTGCGGGCGCGCTCGACCAAGGCGGCGTGGTACAGCGCCTCGCTCATATCGGCGCCCGTCCGGTCAACTCGCGATAGGCCTCCGGCGTGTCGACATCCATCATGATGCCGGCGTCGCGGGCCTCGACCTCCGTCACCTGGTCGGCATGTTCGCCGATCAGGTGCCTGGCGCCGACATCGCCGGCCAGCTCCATCATCTCGGCGAAGAAGCGATGGTCCCACAGCACCGGGTTGCCGCGCTTGCCCTGGAAGCTGGGTACGATGATCGAGCGGCCCTCGGTCGGATTGTAGGCGGCGCCCATGCGGCGCAGCAAATCGGCGCCCACGCGCGGCATGTCGCCCAGCAGCACGAAGGCGGCGTCGATGTCCTGCGGCAGGGCCTTCAGCCCGCAACGCAGGGAGGCGCTCATGCCTTCGGCGAAATCGGGGCAGGGGACGATGCGCACCGCTTTGCCGGCCAGCGCCTGGCGCACCTCCGCTTCCTGGTGGCCGCAGACGACGATGACCTCGGCGAGCCCGGCGGCCAGCGCGTGATCCACCACCGTGGCGACGATCGGATGGCCGCCGTCGTCGAGCAGCAGCTTATTGGCGCCCATGCGGCTGGAGCGGCCGGCAGCCATCACCAGGCCGGCGATGCGCGGGCGGCGATGTTCCGGGCGCGGCCGGGATTCGCGCGGCTGCGGCCTGGCGCCGATCTCACCCAGCAGGCCGCCGGCGCCCATGGCGCGGATGTCGGCCGGCGTCACCTCGATGTCGGCCATCAGCCGCTGCAGCACCCAGTCGAAGCCGTTGAGCTTGGGCGTGCGGGCGCAGCCGGGCAGGCCGATGACCGGACGGCCGGCAACGCGGCCGAGCAGGATGAGGTTGCCGGGATCGACCGGCATGCCGAACTGCAGCACCTCGCCCCGGCAGGATTCGATCGCCGTGGGGATCACGTCGCGGCGGTCGGTGATCGCGGACCCGCCCATCAGCAGGATCATCTCGGCGCCGCCGTCGAGGGCGCTGCCGATTTGCCGGGCGATGGCCTGCGGCTCATGCGCCGTCCGGATATCGTGCACCGGGGTATTGCCCATCGCCGCCAGCCGCCGGTTGGTGACGGCGACGGTCTTTTCCAGCAGCGACGGCTTCACCGCGGCCAGCTCGGTCTGAATCAGCGCCACCTGGCGCGGGCGATAGGGATGGAAGGCGAGCACCGGCGCGTTGCTCTGCGCCAAGGCCAGGCAGGCATCGAGGCGGTCGCGTTTCACGGCGAAGGGGATGATCTTGACCGTCGCCGCCATCTGGTCCGCCGCGATATCAGCATAGTCGGCAAGGGTCGCGAGCGTGATCGCCTCGTCGACGTTGTTGATGGCGGTGACGCGCGCGGCATCGATGCGCAGCAGGCCGGCCTGGCGGGCATAGATGTTGGCGCGGCCGGTGAAGGGCGCATCGGCGTAGAGGCCGGCACGCGTCAGTGCCTCGCTCAGCAGCCGCGCCGCCTCGTCCTCGGCGATGTCGTCCGCCTCCAGCTTGGCGACGGTCAGGCTCTTGACGCCAGCCTCCTGCAGGCGGGCGATGTCGGCGGGCCCCAGCACGCGGCCCTTCTTGAAGGCGATGTCGCCGGAGCGCTGGGCATGGGCCAGGATCGTGCCCAGGCAGTCCTCGACCGGCAGCTCGGCGAAGATCATTGCGCCGCCGCCGGCGTTGCATCCGCGAGGCGGGTGGGGCGGCCGTGCCGGGCGGCGGTCAGCTGCGCCAGGACCGAGATTGCGATCTCCGCCGGCGACTTGGCGCCGATTGCGAGGCCGGCCGGGCCATGGATGCGCGCCAGCGCCGCGTCATCGAAGCCGGCGCTCTTCAGCCGGTGCAGCCGCGCGGCATGAGTCTTCTTGGAGCCCAGCGCGCCGATATAGAAGGCGGGCGATTTCAGCGCGCGGTCGAGCGCCGGGTCGTCGATCTTCGGATCGTGGGTCAGGGTGACGACGGCGCTCCGTGCATCCACCTGGAGGGCATCCAGCGCCTCGTCCGGCCAGTCGTGGCGCAGGTTGATACCCGGAAACCTCTCCGCCGTGGCGAAGGCGCGGCGCGGATCGACCACGACGACTTCATAGCCTGCCAGCGCGGCCATCGGGGCCAGGGCCTGGGTGATGTGCACGGCGCCGACGACGATGAGGCGCGGAGCGGGGACCCGCGCCTGCACGAACAGGCGGCGGCCCTCGATCTCGATCTCGTCCGATTGGTTGGCGTCGAGTGCCGCGCTCACGGCGTCACGCTGCGCCGGGGTGAGATCGAGCGGGTTGTCGGGTGCCACGGGATCGAAGATCGCCTGGGCGTTGCTGCCGAGATCCGTCACCAGCGCGATTGCCTGCCGCGCCTGTTTCGCCGCGAGCAGGCGCTCGAGGAACGCCGCCTTCATTCCAGGCGCTCGACATAGACCTGCAGCTTGCCGCCGCAGGCGAGGCCGACTTCCCAGGCCTGCTCGTTGGTGATTCCGAAATCGAGCAGGCGCGGCTTGCCGTCCTGCATCACTTCCAGCGCCTCGCGCACGACCGCGCCCTCGATGCAGCCGCCGGAGACGGAGCCGACCATGGCGCCCTTGTCGTCGACGACAAGCTGGCTGCCGGCGGGGCGGGGCGAGGAACCCCAGGTGCTGGTGACCGTGGCCACCGCGACCCGGCGTCCGGCTTGCTTCCAGTTCAGCGCCGTTTCCAGCACGTCTTCTTCGATTGGGGTCATGCCGCCACCCTGGATCTGGATTCCCGGCTGCGCTCGCCGAGGGTGGCCAGCGCCTGCGCCAGGCTCTGCATGCTGTCCAGATTATGGATCGGCCGGAAGTCGTCAACGTGCTTGATCATCGCCTTGGCGCCCTGGGCCTGCGGCCGATAGGCCTCATAGCGCAGAAGGGGATTGAGCCAGACCAGCCGGCGGCAGGATTTGTGCAGCCGCTCGATCTCCTTCTCCAGCCCGGCCGCGCCCTCGCGGTCGAGCCCGTCGGTGATCAGCAGAACCACCGCGCCCTGGCCCAGCACCCGGCGCGACCAGCGCTGGTTGAACTCCTCCAGCGAGTGGCCGATGCGCGTTCCTCCCGACCAGTCGGGAACGTTCCCGGTGACCCGGTCCAGCGCCACGTCGACGTCGCGGTGCCGCAAATGCCGGGTGATGTTGGTGAGCCGGGTGCCGAACAGGAAGGAATAGACCCGGTCGCGGTCGCTGGTCAGCGCGTGGATGAAATGCAGGGCCAGGCGCGAATAGCGGCTCATCGAGCCGGAGATGTCGCAGAGCACGACGATGGGCGGCCGCCGCCGCCGCCGCGACTTGAACTGCAGCGGGATGACGTGCGGATCGCGCAAGCCCGCGCGCAAGGTGGCGCGCATGTCGACGCGGTGGCCGCGCGGGTCGCGGCGGAACCGCCGCGTCGCCACGTCCTCGATCGGCAGGCGCATGGCGGCGATGGCCTTTTTCGCCGCCTCGATCTCCGCCAGGGTCATCTTCTCGAAGTCCATTTGCTGCAGCAGTTCGCGGTTGGAGAAGGTGAGGGTGGCGTCGATCTCCATCTCCTCCTGGTCGATGTCGTGCGCCTCGCCGCGGTCGCCGGCCTGCTCGCCCTTCAGTGCCTCGGCGACGCGCGGGCTGATCTCCTTGTGATCCTCGTCGACCTCCGGCACCTGGATCGAGGGCAGCATCAGCGCCATCATGCGCTGCAGGAATTGCGGGTTGCGCCAGAAGATGTGGAAGGCCTGGTCGAAGATTTCGCGCTGCTCGCGCCGTTGGACGAAGACCGCATGGAGC
>JAEUKU010000400.1 GCA_016794075.1 Rhodospirillaceae bacterium | reverse complement strand
CTGGCGGACAGGCGCCCGGTCGAGCTCTCCGGCGGCCAGCAGCAGCGCGTGGCGGTGGCGCGGGCCCTGGCCAGACGGCCGGCGGCGTTGCTGCTGGACGAGCCCTTCTCCGCGGTCGACCGCGCGACGCGCGAGACGCTCCATCGCGAGATCGCCGAACTGCGCCATGTGCTCGACATGCCCGTGGTGCTGGTGACCCATGACGTCGAGGAGGCACGCCTGCTTGCCGACCGCATGCTGGTCATCGAGAAAGGCGCCACGGTGGCGCTGGGCACCACCGCCGAGGTCATGTTCGATACCGCGGCACTGCGCGCCATGGGCCTGCGCGAGGCCGGCGCCGCCATCGCCGCACGCATCGCCGCACAGGAAGCGGACGGACTCACCCGCCTCGATACCGCCGCCGGGCCGATCCTGCTGCCGCGGGTCGACGGTGCAATCGGCGCGCGGGTACGTGTGCAGGTGATGGCGCATGAAGTGATCCTGTCGCGCGAACGCCCGAGCGGGCTTTCGGCGCTGAACGTGCTGCCGGCAACGGTGGTGGCGGTGAAGTCGGGCGAAGGCCCGGGGGTACTGGTGCAGATGCGGCTCGGTGCCGGCGACGATCTGATCCTCGCCCGCATCACGCGCCGTTCGGCCGAGGCACTGGCCCTTGCGCCAGGGGTCAGCTGCCATGCGATCCTGAAGTCGATGGCGGTGGCGCGCGATCATGTCGGCCCGCTGCCGCCGGGTCCCTGACCGAAGGTGCGGCCAAGAAAAACCCTGCCCGATGGGGGAATCGGGCAGGGCCTGAGGTCTCTTGGGCTCGCCAGGGAATATGAAACGATCGGAAATCTACGGCTGCACGACGATGTCGTTCTCGACGCCGCGCACGCCCTCGACCGACCAGGCGATCTGCTCGGCCTGGACCTTGTCGTCGGGCTTGCGGACGAAGCCGCTCAGCTGGACGCGATCCTCGACCGTCGTCACCTTCACCTGGCTGAATACGTCCATGCCCGCCTCCGAGGCCAGCTTGGCGCGGACCTTGTTGGAGATTGTGGCGGAATCGATGTATTCGCCCGGCGTCTCCTGACCCGAAGTCACGGAGCACGCAGCGGTCGCGGTCAACAGCAGCAGCGGCAGCAGGCACACGGCCCAGCTCTTGCGCTTGGTCATGGAATCGCTCTCCTTCACCGACAGTCCGGCGGGCCGCAATCAGCCCGGTTCGAAGGAGAAACCCGCTACGGGGCGCCAAGTTCCAGGAATGTCACGCGCAGAAGGTGAGCGCGCTCAGCGCGGGCCCCAATAGTCGCGCGGGCCGTACCAGCGCATGGCGCGCGGCGGGCGGGTGGCGAGCGCCTGGGTGGCATGGTGGGCGAGCAATTCGCCGAGGCGCTGCATTCCCACCGGCAGATCGTGGGTCCGCTGCACCATGTCGGAACCCTGCTGCACGTTGCCCTCGATGATGACTGGGCCGCGATCGGTGATGGCGACGTCGAAGCCCACCATGATGCGGTCGGGGAACAGGGCCGCCGCCTTCTCCAGCATGGCGATTGTCTCCGGCCAGCAGGGCAGCACGCGGCCGGCGATCCGGGCGCCGGTCGCCGGATGCACTTCATGCACGACGCAGGGCCGCTTGATCCAGGAATCCCAGGCCGGCCCGACCGTGCCGGTTGCCACGTCGACTTTGCACACCGCGCCGCCCTGGTGGAAGTTATCGACCGCCATTCCGGCGGCGAGCGACATCTTCAGCACCGCGTTGGTGACCTCGAAGCCGCCGCTTTCGTTGGCGCAGGTGGTGATGCGCAGCGAGGTGAGGCCGCCACCGAGATCGCTCAAATCGGGGTGGTTGCGCAGGCATTCCTGGATCAGATAACGGCCGCGCCGCGCCACCAGGGAGCGGATATGCGCCAGCAGCGCGTCCGGCTCCAGCCAGCTGTCTGCAGGGCCGCGATAGGCGCCGTCGGCATATTGCCAGCGCTCGCAGCCGCGCCCGCCCTTGCCTTTGGCCGGCTTGATGAAGATGTCCATCGTCGGCAATCCGGCGGCGGGCAGCGCCTCGCCCACCAGCGCGCCGTCGGGCCCCATCACCTGCAGCACCAAAGGCGAGGCGACGCCCGCCTGCTGGCAGACGTGATAGAAACGCAGCTTGTCCTTCAAATTCTCCTTGGTGCTCCGGCGCATGGTGACGCGGGTGTGGAAATGCACCAAATTGTGGAAGCCGCCCTTCAGTTCGTAGCGCAGGACATAGGCGCCGGCATGGCGCAGCCGCTCGGGCCGGAACAGATCAAAGACGTAGTATTTGTCGGGCGGGACCGAATGGCGGATGGCGAGCCAGAGCTGCTCGGCGATCTGCCGCGGCACCGACTTGCCGGTCGCCCGCGCCACCGCCGGGCCGATGCGGCGGGTGAACATCCACAGCATGACGAGAAACAGCGCCGGCCACACCACGCACAGCGCGCCGGTCAGCAGGACGTGCTTCCAGTCCATGCTGCGCCAGGCGAAATGGGCATAGGCATGATGAATCCGCTCCGCCGCATTGCGCGGCGTTCCCAGGACGGCCCAGATCAAGCGATAGGGCGAACAATAGGGCAGGCGGGTCCGGGCCATCGAATACTCGCGAATTCCGTGTGGAATAGCCGACCTGTCGGCATTCCGTAAAGGAAATAGCGAAATGCTTTGACGGCCAAGGTCCGGGCGATAAAGTCCCGGTCTTCACGAAGATTGGGGATCACGGGCAGATGACGAACTCCCTGAAGGCGCGGCTCAAGGCCGGCGAGAAGGCGCTCGGCGCCTGGACGATGAGCGATTCGGCCGACAATGCCGAGGTCCTGGCCCTCTCCGGGCTCGATTTCATCATGATGGACCAGGAGCATGGCCAGGGCCTGCTGACCGATGCCATCGCCCAGATGCGCGCCATGGCGGCCACCAAATGCGTGCCGATGATCCGCGTGCCATGGAACGATTTCGTCTTCATCAAGCGGGTGCTCGATGCCGGGGTACAGGGCGTCATGGTGCCGCAGGTCAACACAGCGGAAGAAGCCAAGGCGGTCGTCGCCGCCTGCCGCTATCCGCCGCTCGGCAATCGCGGCGCCGCGGGAGGAACGCGCGCCGCCGCCTATGGCTACGACATGGGCTATTACGACCGCGCGGCGGACGACCTCGTCATCATCGTGCAGATCGAGACGCCGCAGGCGGTGGAGAACGCCGCCGCCATCGCCGCGGTGGAGGGCGTCGACGTGGTGTTCATCGGCCCACGCGACCTTTCCGCCTCGATCGGCAAGCTCAACCAGTTCGACGATCCGCAGCTGAAGCAGCTTCTGGCCAAGGCGGAACAAGCGGTGATCAAGAGCGGCAAGGTTCTCGGCTGCGTCGCCGGCTCCGGCAGGATCGCCCAGGAGATGTTCGCGCGCGGCTACGGCTTCCTGATCTCGGGCAGCGACCTCGTCCATCTGCGCAACGGGGTAACGCAGATGTTGAAGGAAGCCGGGCGGAGCTAGGACACGCCACCCGCGCCAAGGTCAAGCCTTGGCGTGACGAAGGAGCGAACGGCGCGCGCTCAGATCATCTGGAACCTGCCGGTCTTCCGGAACCGCCAATAGGCGCGCAGGGTGCGCAGGGAATTCGGCAGTAGGTCCTTGGGCAAGGCGCGCGGGGTGAACCAGGCGAGGTCTAGCGCCTCTTCCGCATCCGGCCGCACCTTGCCCTTCGGCTTCGGCGCGTGGAACAGCACGGCGAGGTTCTGCGTCACGTCGCCATTGGGGAAGGTGATGGTCTCGTGTCGCGGGTCGGAGGCGAGGCCGAAGGGCTCCAGCTTCGCCACCTTCAGCCCGGTCTCCTCATAGAGCTCGCGCCGCGCCGTGGTGGCGATGTCGTCGCCGAGTTCGCCATGCCCGCCCGGAACGCCCCATTTGCGGAAGTCCTTGCGCAGTTCCAGCAGCACCCGGCCCTGCCGGTCGTGCAACACGATGCGCGCGCCGGGCATCAGGACCGGGCGCGGTCCGATCACGGCGCGCAGCTTGCCGAGATAGGAATCGGCGAAGGACATTCGCTACTCCGCCGCCACCGGCGTGCGCATGGTGACGAATTCCTCGGCCGCCGTGGGATGCACGGCGATGGTCTGGTCGATCTGCTGCTTGGTTGCCTTCAGCTTCACGGCGATGGCGAGGGTCTGGATGATCTCGGGCGCGTCCGGGCCGACCATGTGGGCGCCGACCACGACCTGGCTCTTGCGGTCGACGACGAGTTTCATCAGCGAGCGCTCGGAGCGGCCGGTCATGGTGTGCTTCATCGGGCGGAAGCTCTCGCGGTAGATGTCCACCGCGCCGAACTTTTCGCGTGCCTGCTCCTCCGAGAGGCCCACGCTGCCGACCGGCGGCTGCGTGAAGACGGCCGAGGGGCAGTCGGCATGGTCGACTTGCCACGGCGTCTTGCCGAAGACGCTGTCGGCGAAGGCGTGGCCCTCGCGGATCGCCACCGGGGTCAGGTTGATGCGGTTGGTGCAGTCGCCGACGGCGTAGATGTTCGGGACGCTGGATTGCGATGACGCATTGACCTGCACCGCGCCGGATTCGTCCAGCGCGACGCCGACCTCCTCCAGGCCCATCTGGCGGGTCAGCGGCCGGCGGCCGGTGGCGTAGAGCACCTTGTCGCA
>JAEUKU010000218.1 GCA_016794075.1 Rhodospirillaceae bacterium | reverse complement strand
GGCTTTTTTGGTTGTATGGGCGGCACGGATCGCGGGGGAATCGAGGGCCGGCGACTCGCAAACTTGGGGGCGACATGAAACGGAAAATCAATGTCTTGGCGCTCGGCCTGGTGGCCGCGGCGATGGGCCTCGCGGCGCTGGTGCCCGGGCCGGCGCGGGCCGAGGAGACCTACCTGATCGACGGCTCGGTATGGGATCATTTCCAGGGTTATCTGGACAAGATCGGCCACGGCCAGCGGCCGGGAGCCTATGCCATCACCACCGACGGCTATGGCGCCTATTACGTCTGGTGCCCGGATACGCGCTGCCGCGCCGGCTCGACCTACAGCCACGAGGCGAAGACGAGTTGCGAGAAGGAATACGACACCGATTGCGTGACCTTCGCCATCCGCGACGAGATCAAGGTGAAATACGAGATCCGCAAGTGAGCCGCGGCGCGGGGCGCCGTCGCGCCGCCGCGCGCACGCTGCCCTAACCGCGGCGTCACGCCCGCCAGAACGGACGCGCGGCCATCTGCTCCAGCTGCAGGCGCCCGATGCCGATGTCGCGCAGCAGGTGGTCGTCGAGCCGGCGCATGGCGCGGCGCTCGTTCGCGCGGCGATTCCAGCGGACGAGGCGCGTGAGCAGCCCGTCCACGGCTTCGCGCAGATATTCCAGAGCGCCGGCGGCGGCGCGCAAGGCGGACTGGCCTGCGGCGATCTGGAAGGCCGACATCTGATAGGCGGAACGCGTGCTCATGCTCATCTCCAACAAACCGATCATGCCGGCGGCGGAACGCGACCGGCAGGGCAGATATCGGCATCCGCGGCTCAAGTTGCAGTGATCGCCCTCACAAGCGGGTCGGGCTGTGCTAATCTTCGCGCGGAATCAACAGGTTGGGGTTAGGCGCTACATGACGGAAGCGGGTGATTTCATCGCGCTCGCCGCGGCAGGTGTGACGCTGCGCACGCGGGACCGGCGCGCGGTCACCCTGACGGGGATCGACGCGGCGGCAGGTCTGATCCGCGGCAGCGTTGCGCTGGAAGGCGCGCTTGCGTGGCGGCGGGATGGCAGCTTCGTCGGCGCGTCCGTGGGCGTCGCCGGTCCGCTCGACCTGGTCGTGCCGAATGCGGCGGCGCCGACGCAGCGCGCGTCGCTGCAGGCGGCGCTGAACGACAACGATGCGAAGGCCCGCGCACCGTTCTGCTGCGACTGAGTCCGCGCGCGGCTATTGCTGCGCCAGGTCGACCAGCCTGCAGGCCTCCGCCACGCTGGGCAGCGGCGCGTCGAGCGTGCCGCCGACGATGCGCTGCAAGTCCGCGAAGGCCGGATCGCTGCCGAGCAGCGCCGGGCCCACCGCCATCACCGCGTCGACCTGCTGCTTGCTCAGCGCCCAGCTGGTCGGGATGGCGTGGAACTTGCGCCGGCATTCGGAATCGACGATGGCGTCGAAATCGATCGAGATGAGCGCGGTGTTGGCGGCGAGGTCGCGGAACAGCTGCTCCTTGCCCGGGTCGGCGAGGATGATCTGGCGGAAGGCGTTGTCGAGCAGCTCGCGCAGTTGCGCCGCGGTGCCGGCGGTGGCGCGGTCGATCGGCGCGTTGATCGAGGCCATCAGCATGTCGATCATGCCGGGCGTGGCGCGCTCCTGATCCAGCTCCGAGGTGGCGAAGGAGCGCGCGTTGACGGCGACGAAGACCAGCTTCTTGATGTCGCCGCGGTTGATGCGGGTCAGGAAGGAGGGCAGCGCGTCCTGCGTCGTCAGCATCCGATAGGGCTCGAAGATGCCGAGATTGTCGGCGATGCCGCCGTCGAGCAGGTGGACATAGAGCTTGTCGTCGTCGCGCCCCGGCACGTCGCCCAGGGCATAGGCGTTCTCCACCCGGCCGAGCGTGGCACGCGCCGGATTGGCGTACCAGATACCGTCCCGCTGCGGCGTGCCGTCCGGATCGAGGTTGTTGGTGACCCAGCTTGGCGGCCAGGGCTGCTTCTGCGCGGCGCAGGGGGAGTAGTTCTTGAGCGTGACCGGCGACAGCGCCACCGGGAAGGCGGCGGAGGCGGCGACCGCCTCGGCCAGCGGGATCTGGGCGAGGTCGCTGCACAGCAAGTCGAGCTTGCGCTGGGTGAACGGGAAGGGCACGCCCTCCACCATGTCGGCGGCGTTGAGCACCAGATAGGGCCGCGTGTCGCGGTCGATCAGCGCCTGGAAGGTGGCGTCGTGGAACAGCTGCTGGTTCAGGTAGTCGATCAGCAGATCGATGCGCTCCGGCCCCGGCACCGCGAAATAGCGCACCAGCCCCACCGGATTGAGCACGCCCCAGAGCAGCGGCTTCATGCCGTCCCGGCGGATGAAGTCGCGCTCCAGCGCGTCGAAGCCGTCGCGCCCGGCGAAGGCGAAATAGCCGGCGGTGACGCTGCCGCCGGATACCGAGGAGACGAGGTCGACCTCCTGCGCCAGCGTGCGCCCGCCCGCAAGCTCGACCCGGTCGAGGCCCTTCAGCACGGCGAGGGCCAGCGCGCTCGCCCGCGTGCCGCCGCCCGACGCGGTGACGATGACCAGCGTGTCCTCGAGCCCCGTGGGTTCGAGCAGATGATACTGATAGCCCTGGCGGTCGCTGATGCGCGCGGCTGGCCGGTTGCGTTCGGGATAGGCGCAGCCGGCGAGCAGCGCGAGGGCGAAGCCGAGCGTGATTCCCGGCGCGAGGAGGGCGAAGACGCGGTTGGTCAAGGCGCGGGGCGGCACGAGCATGGCTTCCTCCCCCTCAGATCGGTCGCGGCGGAATCACCGGCGCGAGAATGATGGTGAGCAGCTTGCCGGCGTCCTGCGACGTCACCACCAGCGGCGCTTCGAAATCGACGCAATCATCGTCGTCGATCGTCGCGAATGTGGTGCGGCCGGTGGGCACACTGAAAGTGTCGGCGGGAGATTTCCCCGCTGAAA
This sequence comes from Rhodospirillaceae bacterium, assembly GCA_016794075.1. Taxonomy (GTDB): domain Bacteria; phylum Pseudomonadota; class Alphaproteobacteria; order Dongiales; family Dongiaceae; genus Dongia_A. Next base: position 4,359 of record JAEUKU010000218.1, on the reverse strand, counting down.
TTGTGTAGTCGGAATTGAGATAAATGTCGCGCAACTCCGGATGAATCACGCGCACGCTGACGAAAGTGGGCATCGTCCCCTCTCCCAAGCGACACATCATGGTCCCAAGCGCGGGAAGTTGCGTCGACTCTTGCCTGTGCCGAGGGCGGAATCGCATGCTCGCCCTTTGCAAGTCCGCGCCCGCACTATACTCTGATTTAGTGCGGATTGTCGGGGATTTTTGACGTGTTTGATCGATCCAGGAAGACTCTGTTCGGCGCCGCCGAAGGCGGACCGGGCGGGGATTCGCTGCCGCGGTTCCAGCCGCAGCCCGGCGGCTTCGGCAAGCGACAGACGCCGGTCAGCGAAGCGGGCGCGCCGGGCGGCGCGCCGCCGGAAGCCGCGTCACGCGGCAATGCGCGGCGCGACAGCGAGCCGCGTGCACAGAAAGGCTCCGGCGCGGCCGACAACTCCAGCGCGCATCCGGGCGCGCATCCGGGCGCGCCTTCGGCCCCGCATTCAAACGACAACCCGCCCGCCGATCCATTGGGCATGCCGGCGGTGGCCGAGGGCCTCGGCGTCTTCGGCAGCGGCCAGGCACCGGGTTCGGACCATGTGCCGGCCATGCTGGAAGCCTGGCTGAACCGGGAATTCCGCCACCTGCGCGAGGCACAATGCGAGACCATGCTGAGCGTCGTCGGCGCGCTGGCCGGGTTCGCCGCGCAGCACGGCATCTGGGAAGCGGAGGTGCGCCCCGGCAAGATGGCGATCCAGGAAGCCTTCGTCATCATCGAGACGCGCTCGGGCGAGACCTTCTTCTTCGGCGATTTCCTGAACACCATCCTGGCCGCGCCTGATCCGGCGCAGCTCTCGGTGTGGAAGATCGTCGCCGGCGCGGCGCGTGCGCTGGGCGCCGAGGAACTGCCGGAGATGACCGCGATCTTCAAGCATTGCGCCGAGACGGTGGGCACCGGCGCCTTCGGCCTGCCGCGGCTCCCCGATGGGCACGTGCCCACGATCCTGCCGCGCGACGCCCTCAACCGCTATTGGCCCGAGGCGCGGCGCATCCTTGCCGGCAACCGCGACCCGCTGACCTGGGCGCTCGACGTCGCCGTCGCCGCCCAGCAGATGATGCTCGGGATGAAGGGCCGCATCGACCCGGCGCTGGCCGCGCAGGTGGTGATGGAGGCGGCGGTGCCGATGTCGCGCGTCGACCCGATGACGGTGCCGAAGGACTGAGGCCATCCAAGGACTGGCGTCGCCCAAGGACTGACCCTGCCCAAGGACTGACGGCGCCCTCACCGCCGGCAATGCAATCCATGCCCAAAGGGCATTGCACTTCCCTGCCGAGATTCCGCGACACTCAATCTTGATTGGGTCGCCAGAGAGGGTGTCATGGATGTGGTCTTCGCGGATCTCGATCCGCGCTTCGCGGCCTTGAACGTCTATCTCGGCGAATTGAAGCGGGGCCGGCGCATGGCCGCTCTCGCCGATCTCGATCCGCGCGGCTTTGGCCCCTGGCTGCCGTTCCTCAACCTGATCGACGTGGTGCTGGCGGGCGACGCGGTTCGTTTCCGCTTCCGCCTCGTCGGCGCCGCGCAAAGCGCCGCCGCGCAGCTGCAATACCAGGGCCGCTTCGTCGACGACGCGGTGGCGCCCGCTTCGCGTCGCCGGGTGATCGACGACCTCACCCGCGTGGCCGCCACCTGCCGGCCGCAATACGGCCGCTATGGCATGCCGTTTCCCGGCCGCGGCTTCGTCGAGTCCGAGCGGGTGTTCTTTCCGCTCTCGGCCGACGACCGCATGGTCGATTCCATCCTGGCGCTGCATCGCTATCCGGCGCTCGAGGAAGCGGACGCGGCCGGCCTCGCGCCGCAATCCTGGCATCTCGAGGCGTGGCGGAACGCGCTGGCGGGCGGCTAGCGCCTCACGTCGCCGCGCGCAAGGCGGCGGTGCGGATGCGGCGCGCCTCGGCGAAGCTGTCGGCGAGAGCGTCGACGAAGGTGGCGAGGGTCGAACCGTCGGTGGCGCCGTGATCGGGATTCACCTCGCAGATGGTGAGGGCGGCGAAATTCGGCGCCGCCAGCAGCAGGGTCAACGCGATCATCAGCTGGTCAAGCTTCAGCCCGACATTGCGTCGGGTGTTCTCGGCCAGCGGCAGGTCGAGGAAATCCAGCACGTCGACGTCGAGGTGAATCAGCAGGCGGTCGAAGCGCTGCGCCCAGTCGGCGAGCACGAAGCGCGCCGCCGCCGCGGGATCGGCCGCCACCTCGGTCGCCGGGACCTGCACCATGCGGTTGGCCTCGATCACCCGGCGCTCGGCCAGGGTGGAATTGCCGTTGCCGAAGAACAGCACCTGGTCGGGGCCGAGCAGTGGCGCGTGGCTGCCGAGATTGACCAGCTCCGGCGTCGCGCCCTCGATGCCCAGCAGATGCGCGACGCCCATCCAGTCGAGCGCGCCGTCGGTGGTCGATTCCGGCGTGTTGAGGTCGGTGTCGAAATCGACATAGACCAGGCCCACGGATTCGCCGGTCGCGCGCGCGCCGGCCACGGTGCCGATCTCGACCGTGCAATCGCCGCCGAGGACCAGCGGCCGCGCGCCCTTGGACAGGGCTGCCGCCACATGCACCGCGGTGGCGCGCGCCACCCGCGCCACGGCATCCAGGTTCATCGCCCGCGGCGTCTCCGCATCGGCGCGCCAGCGGAAGCCGGCCACGTCGCCGCGATCCTCGACGCCGAGGCCGTGGCCGCGCAGCTTCTCGATCAGTCCGGCCGCGCGCAGGGCCTGCGGCGCCTTCTCCTGGCCCGGGGCGTAGGCCCCGGCGCTGCTCGGCGCGCCGATGACGGCCAAGGGATGTGGCATGATCGCTCCCCAGCGGCTTCGCCGCCAATCCTAGGCGCGATCGCGCGCGGACGAAAGATGCCGGCCGGGGCCGCGGCCGTCCGGGACCCGAAACGGATGGCGAATCCGGTCGGGAAATTGACGGCTTAGGCGGCCCATTAACAAAGCGTTTGCCTTTCCGCCCTAGCGTGACAGGCTGGTGTCGGCGCGCGCATTGGATTGGATTTTCGGGGCATTTGACCGATCCGGCGGCGCGCCGGCCAGACGCGGGCGCGGCACGACGCCGGCGCGAATTCGAGACCGATCGAGGGCATGGTCGAACGCAGCAAGAAGGGCTCCACGGGCAAGGCGCGCAGCGGCGAGGCCCGGGCGGAACCGGAGGCGACACCGGCGGATCCGCTCGATCCCGCCGAGGCCGCGCCGCGCACCTTCGGCCGCCGCAAGAAGCCGGTCGGCGACGAGAATTTCTCCATCGAGCCCGACGCCCCCGCCGCCTCGCGGCGCTGGGGCTGGACCCCGGACGACGCGGCGCCGGCCCCGGCCGCGGATGACGCGCCGAAACTGGTGCGCAAGTTCCGCAACACCATCACGCCCAGCAGCGAGCCCCGGCCCTATTCGCAGGATGACGGCGACGCGGGCGCCAAGCTGACCTTCCAGCGCGCCTCGCGGTTCTATTTCGCCGACGACAACAAGCCGAAGGACGCCAAGCAGAAACCTGGCGAGCAGAGGCCCGCCGGCACGCCGCAGCTGCGCGTCGTGCCGCCGGCGGATGCGCCCGCGCCGGAGCTGTCGGAACGCGACGCCGCGCGGCTGGAGAAGGAAAGGTTCGCGGCGGAAGCAAAGCTGGAGGCCGAACGCCTGGAAGAGGCGCGGCGCGAGAAGGAGCGCCTGGTCGCCGAGGCCAAGGCCGAGGCCGAGCGGCTGGAAGCGGCCCGGCGCGAGGCCGCGCGCCTGGTCGAGGAAGCGCGGCGCGAGACCGCCAAGCTGGAAGAGGCGCGGCGGCTGGACGACGCCCGGCGTGAGAGCCTGCGCGCCGAGGAGGAGACCCGCGAAATCTCGCGCGCTGAAGCGGCCCGTCGCGAGAAGGAGCGGCTCATCGCCGAGGCCAAGGCCGAGGCGGCGCGGCTGGAACAGGCACGGCGCGAGAAGGCTCTGCTCGAAGAGGCGGCCAGGGCCGAGGCGGCGCGGCTGGAAGCCGCCCGGCTGGAGAAGCAGCGGCTCGAGGATTCGCTGCGCGAGAAGGAACGCCTGGCGGCGGAAGCGCAGGCCGAAGCGGCGCGGCTGGAACAGGCGCGGCGGGAAAAGGCGCGGATCGAGGAAGCGGCCAAGGCCGAGGCGGCGCGGCTGGAAGCGGTGCGCGCGGAAGCGGCGAAGCTGGAGCAGCAGCGCCTGGAGGCGGCGCGGCAGGAGGGCGAACGGCTCACCGCCGCGGCCAAGGCGGAGGCCGAGAAGCTGCTGGAAGAGGCGCGGGCACAGGCCCAGCGGCTGGAGGAGGAGCGCCGGCGCCGCGCCAAGCGCGAGGACGAGGCGCGGCTGGA
>JAEUKU010000375.1 GCA_016794075.1 Rhodospirillaceae bacterium | reverse complement strand
ACATAGATGAGGCCGACCAGGCACTCCGCCACCGCTTGCACGATGGTTCCGGCCAGCGCCGCGGGAGAGGTCGCGCCCGCCTGCGCCGCCGAGAGCAGCAGGACGGGCATGCCGCCCTCCACCGCCACTTCCAGGCAGCGGCAGGCGTCCTGGGCGAATTTCAGCGGCGGCACGACGAAGCAGTTGGACTGGCTGACGAAGGGCCGCTCGCGCCACTTCGCCTCGCTGCCCGCCATCATGTGCAGCATCTCGAGCGAGGCCTTGAGGTGCATGGGATCGACCCAGCTGGCGCCAACATGCTTGGTGGTGCCCATGACGCTGGCGTAGCAGGTGTTGAAATCCATCTCGAACGGATCGGGCAGGTCGCGGCACACCACGGCGCGCTGGAAGAAATGGACATGCTCCATTTCGTCGACGATGCGGGCGATGTCGTAGAGGTCCTTGGTGGTGCTCTCGCGGTATTCGCCGGTGATCGGATCGACGATGTTCACCGCGGCACCCGCCGTGCCGAAATAGACCTTCTTGCCCCAGGGCTCCATGTCGTGCTTCGGGTCCTGGCCGACCAGCGGGAACTTGCGCGCCGCCATGGCGACGGTGTCCTCGACCAGGGCGCGCGGAAAGGTCAGGCGGCCGTTCGATTCCAGCCTGGCGCCGGCGCGGGTCATCGCCTCGATGCCGCTCGGGATCGCATCGGCGAAGCCCACCTGTTCCAGCACGTCGAGCGCCGCCTGGTGGATGCGCTGCACGTCGGTGTCCGACATGACCTTGAAATGGCCGCCGCTCATGCCCGGCCAGACCGGGCGTTCATTCATCGCCAGTGGGGCCGCACGCAAGGCCCGGCGCGCCTCGCGCCCGCCCCGGCGCGGCGATTCAGCTTGAACAGCACTCATTTTGAGAAGCCCTCGCAAGGATTGAATTCATGGCATTTTCCCTTGAAAACCGGGCGCCAGCAAGCGAGAGTAATTCATCAATACATGAGCTGATTTCATGAAACGCGATCTTCCACCGCTATCCGCCCTGCGCGCCTTCGAGGCCGCCGCCCGACACCTGAGTTTCCGGTCCGCGGCCGAGGAACTCGGTCTTACCCAATCGGCCATCTCGCATCAGGTGACCGGGCTCGAAGATCACTTCGGCCTGCGCCTGTTCGACCGCGCCGGCCGCCGGGTGGCGCTCAGCGAGGCGGGCCGCATCCTGTTCCCCTTCCTGCGCGACGGCTTCGACCGCATGACCCAGGGCGCCGATCTGTTGCGCCGGGCCCGCATGTCGGAGGATCTCCGGGTGCAGGTCTATGTGACCGTCGCCGTGCGCTGGCTCATCCCGCGTCTGCACCGCTTCCAGAGCGCTAATCCAAATGTCGTGGTGCGCGTGAACACCAGCGTCCTCGACTGGGAGTTCGATCCGGACATCGCCGATCTCGGCATGATCTGCACTGCCGCGCCGGATCGTCCAGGGCTGCACTACGACCATCTGTTCGACGCGTTGTTGTTCCCGGTCTGCACGCCGGCGGTGGCGCAAGGCGGGCTCGGCCTGCGCCAGCCGGTGGACCTGGTGAATCACGCGCTGCTGCAGGTCTATACGACGGCCAATGACTGGCAGCTCTGGCTGGACGCGGCCGGCGTACCGAACCTGAAAGGCCGCGCCGCCGCGCAGTTCGACAGCTACCTGCTCGCCATCGAGGCTGCGCTCGACGGCCAGGGCGTCGCCCTGGCGCCACATTTCATGGTGGCCGAGGATCTGAAGCTCGGTCGCTTGGTCCGGCCCTTCGCGGTCGAAGTGCGTCAGCCCGCGCGCTGGTACCTGGTCTGCCCGACCGATCGCCTGAAGGATCGGCCGATCGAGGCGTTCAGGGCCTGGTTGAAGGAGGAAGTCGGCAAAGATCCGGCGATGATGGCGCCGGCGCCCGGTTGAGGCCGTCGCGCCGGCCGAGCGGCCCTTTCTGGCTGTATCCCAAGCCCGCCGGGCCTAGAGTTTCCATCGGGGAGGCCACCGGATATGACCGGGCTGGTGAACCGCCTCAGAGCGGCAAGCATCAATGCTCGCTACGCCGGCCGGATCTGGAAGCGGCTCGGCGGCGTCTATCCGCGCGCATGCAACATCTGCGGCTATAGCGGCCTGTTCAACGCGCACGGCCTGCCCCCGCGCTTCGACGCCCGGTGTCCCGCCTGCGGTTCGCTGGAACGGCATCGCCACCAGGTTCTCTGGATCAGTCGCCTGACGGACGCCGTGCGCGGCAAGCGCGTCCTGCATTTCGCGCCCGAACCGTCCTGCGCCGATATTACAGCGCCCTGGCGGCGACGTACACGTCGGCGGACATCGCCAAGGGGCGCGCGGACACGACCCTGAACATCGAACGCATCGACCAGCCGGATGAATCCTGGGACGTGGTCATCGCCAATCACGTTCTCGAGCATGTCGACGACAGCAAGGCGCTGGCCGAAATTCACCGCGTTCTGGCGCCCGGCGGAGTGGCGATCCTGTCCTTCCCGATCGCCCTGGGCTTCGCGCAGACCTATGAGAACGCTTCCATCATCTTGAACGCGGACCGCGATCTGCATTTCGGCCAGTGGGACCACGTGCGCTACTACGGCACCGATGCCGCGGACCGCATCGCGGCGGCAGGCTTCGAGGTTTCGAGCTTCACGGCCAGCGAGCCGGACGTCCATCGCCATAGCCTGAGCCGGAACGCGCGCGAATTCCTGGCACGGAAGCCATAGCGCGGCTTCGCCGCCGCCGTGCAACGAGGGGGCACACACCCGCCAGGGTGCCGGGCTGTGACATAAGTGCCGCTGCCCACGGCCCGCGCCCGGTTTCACAGGAATTCAACGCCGCAAAGAGGAATCCTCTGCTATATCCTGCGTCCGCTGATCCCTACCCCCTTGTGCTGACATGGTACACGTTGCCTCCGCCGCGCCCAGATCTGCCGAGTTCAGGGCGGAAATCCAAGGACTGCGCGCCATCGGCGCATTGCTCGTCGCGGTCTTCCATATCTGGGTCGGCAAGGTGTCCGGCGGCGTCGACGTCTTCTTCGTCGTCTCGGGATACCTGATCCTCGGCTCGCTGATGAAGCAGGCCGAGCGGACCGGCGGCATCGACCTCCTCGGCTTCGCCTACCGTTTGAGCAAGCGGCTGCTGCCGGCGGCCCTGTTCGTGGTCGTCGCGATCCTGGCCGCGACCTGGCTTTGGTTGCCGCAGACGCGCTGGGAATTCGTGACCAAGGAGGCCGTCGCTTCCACCCTGTACCTGGAGAACTGGAAGCTCATCCGGCAATCGGTCGACTACCTGGCGCGCGAGGAGCTGCCGAGCCCGTTCCAGCACTACTGGGCCATCTCGATCCAAGGCCAGTTCTACGTCGTCTTCGGCATCGGCCTCGCGGTCTGGCTGCTCGCGGCCCGACGCCTTGGACGCGTGGCGAAGCCGGTCCTGCCGATCGCGATCGTGTTCCTGGGCTCCCTCGCCTATTCGGTCTGGCTGACCGCAACCGACCAGCCGACGGCCTATTTCAGCACCTTCACCCGGCTCTGGGAATTCGCCCTCGGCGGATTGCTCGCCGCAACCCTGCCCGGCCTGAGCTTGAGCCGCTCCGCGCGCCTCGCCCTCGGCTGGATCGGCTTCCTCGCCGTGCTCAGCTGCGGCGCGGCGCTACAGGTCGCCACAGTGTTTCCGGGCTACGCCGCCTTGTGGCCGACGCTCGGCGCCTGCTGCGTCATCGCCGCAGGGCGGCCCGGCAGCCCGTTTGGCGCGGATGCGATCCTGGCGTCGCGGCCGATGGCCTATATCGGCGAGATCTCCTATAGCCTTTATCTCTGGCACTGGCCGGTGCTGATCTTCTACCGCGCCATCTTCAATGAGGTGGAGGTCGGTCTGGGCGGCGGCGCGGTCATCCTGGCGCTGTCGCTGGTGCTGTCGGCCGCAACCCAGCGCCTGGTCGAGCAGCCCTTCATCAATCTGGACCGATCCACGCCCAATCCCTGGCCCTGGCTCTTGAAGGCAGCGAGCGGCGCGGTGCTGACGCTGCTCATCGCCGGCGCCTTCTATGGCTACATCGCCCTAACCAAACGGGCCGAACTGGCCGCGCCGCTCGACCTCTCCACGCATCCGGGCGCGACCGCCTTTCCTCGACTGACGGAGAACGGCGCCCCCATCCGTCCCAGCGCTCTCTCGGTGCGGGACGACAAGCCAGTGGCCTATGATGACGGTTGCCATCAATCGCTCGGTGGCAAGTCCGTGCTGACCTGCGTCTACGGGGACCGGGACGCGTCGGCGACGATCGCGCTGGTCGGCGGCTCTCACGCGCTGATGTGGCTGCCCGCCTTCCAGGGCATCGCGGCCCGGCGGGACCTCAAGATCGTCACCATGACCAAGAGCGGATGCCTATTCAGCCGCGAATACGTGGATGGCCCGGAGGGCTTCGAGGAATCCTGCATCGCGTGGAACGAGCGCGCCTTGGCCAAGCTGCTGGAACTGAAGCCGGATGCCGTGTTCACCACGGCGACCCGCGGCCACGGCGAGGACGAGCGCGTGCCGCAAGGTTATCTCGATTCATGGCGCGCGCTCGGCGCAGCCGGCATCGCAGTGATCGCGATACGCGACACGCCCTGGGTCATGCTGGACGCCGCAGAATGCGTCGAAACCCACGGCGTCGAAGCCACCGCCTGCGCCCGGCGCAGAAGCGACATGCTGGCGAACGACAACCCGGTCGAGGCGATCGCCGATCTACCGCCGAACGTCCACGCCATCGATCTGTCGGACTATTTCTGCACGAACGACAGCTGCCCCCCGGCCGCGGGCAACGTGCTCATCTATTCGGACCGCCATCACATCACCGCGACCTATGCGCGGACGCTGGCCGGGGTCCTGGAGCAGCACATGTCCACGATCTTCGACGGCATGCGCTCCGCCGCTCACTGAACGACCGCCGCGCTCAGGCGATGCAGCTGGGCGGCAGGTCGATGATCACCGTGGTGCCGGCATGCGGTGTGCTGTCGATGCGCAAGGTTCCGCCATGCAGCTCGACGAAGGCGCGCGCCAGCGGCAGGCCCAGGCCGGTGCCGGAATGCTTCCGGTTCATCACGTTCTCGACCTGCCCGAAGACCGACATGGCGGTCGCCACCTCGTTCGCGTCCATGCCGATGCCGTTATCGGCGACCTCGATCTTGGCGCCGCCGAACGCGCCGGCGCCAAGGCGCAGCGTCACCATGCCGCCGCGGGGCGTGAACTTGATGGCGTTGGACAGCAGGTTGAGGACCGCCTGCTTCATCACGCGGCTGTCGATGACAAGTTCGCCGAGGCTTCCCGCGGCCTCCGCCTGCAGGCGCAGGCCGGCATCCCCTGCCAGGCGCTCGACCATGCGGGCGCAATCGCGCACCAGCGGGGCGGGCGCGACGCGCTCGAACAGCAGCTTGAAGTTGCCGGACTCGATCTTGGACAGGTCGAGAATCTCGCCGATCAGGTTGCGCAGATGCTCGCCCGCGCCGTGGATGTCGCGCAGGTATTCCCGCTGTCGCTCCCCGACCTCGCCGCAATAGCCGCGCAGGATCGCCTCGGCCATGCCGAGGATGGCGTTCAGCGGCGTGCGCAGCTCGTGATTCATGTTGGCAAGGAACTGGCTCTTTGCCTCGCTCGCCGCCCGCTCGGAGGAGAGCGCCCGGCGCAGCTCCTCGGCCCGCCGTTCCTCCTGGGTGACGTCGGTGACGGTCATCACCAGGCGGCCGTCGGGCAGCGGCGCCAGCCGCACCTGCAGGATCGATCCCCCTTCGATCTCGAGCTTGACCGCGCCTTCCGCATGGCGCTGGGCCTGGGCGAGCAGCTGCGCCCGGCAATCAGTCTCATCCGCCGCGCCTCGGATAGGGGGAACGTTCCGCTCCACCAGATCGCGCAACGACTGGCCCTTGCGGATGCCGTCCGGACCCACCGCGAACAGCGCCAGGATCCGGTCGTTGAAGGTGATCAGCTTGTGCTGCCGGTCGAACAGGCAGATGCCCTCGCCGACGCTGCGCAGAATGGCGCGGAGCTGCAGGTTGCGCTCCGCCAGCTGCCGCTTCGCCGCCTCCAGCCGCAGCTCGCGCTCGACGCGCTCGCGCACGTCGCGCATGGTGCCGATATAGAGCCGCGCCCCGCCGAGTTCGAGCGGCACCACCCGCAAGTCGACGGCGATGCGCGCGCCCGATTTGCTCACCGCGGTCACCCCGCGGGTGCGGCCGATGATGTGCGACGCGCCGGTCTGCAGGTGCGCGCGGATGTGGTCGTCGTGCCGGGCGGCGTCCTCGCCCGCCATCAGCATCGAGACGTTGCGGCCGATGGTCTCGCCGGCGTTGTAGCCGAGCAGCTGCTCGCTGCCGGGCGAGAAGAACAGGATCGTGCCGCGGGAATCGATCGCCACCACCGCTTCGGACAGGTTGAGCAGCACGGCGCGGAGGAACTGGTCGCGCACCGCCGGGTCGGCATCGACGCCGAGGCAGGGCGGCGGCGCCCCGTCCGGCGCGGCGGCGCAGGAACAGCCCGACTGGCCGCATCCCGGCCCGGTCCGGCGCCGTTCGATCGGATGCCGCTGCTTGCTGGACAAGGCTGGCTTGGGGCCCGCCATGCGGATTTCCACCTCCCCCTTATCGCGCCGGACGGCTCGGCCGCAGCCTCACCGCCTATTGCGCGCGCACGCGCTCGAAGAAGCGCTCCACGTCGATGCGCAGGCTGCCAGCCTCGCCCTTCAGGGATTCCGCCGCGCCCAGCATGGAATCGGCGGTCGCAGCCGCCGTCTGGCTGACGAGCGATTTGACCTCGGAGGCCACCACCGCGAAGCCCTTGCCCGGCTCGCCGGCGCGCGCCGCCCCGGTCGTCGCATGGAGCGCCAGCAAATTGGTCTGGTTGGCGATGCCGGCAATCAGCCTGACTACGTCGCCGATGCGCTCGGTCGCCTCCGACAGACCGCGGAAGGAGTCCGCCGTGCGCTCGCTCTCGCCGACCGCGCGGCGGGCGATGTCGGTGCAGTGCGCGACCTGGTGGCTGATCTCGGAGATCGAGCTGGACAGCTCCTCGGTCGCCGCGGCGTTGGCAAGCCGGCTCTCGCGGAGACGGGCCTCCGAATGAGCATCGTCGTACGCCATCGCAATCCCCTTGTGATTGACGCCTACCGAAACTCTCGCGTGACATGGTGACGCACGCGGGTAAAAATGTCATGAAATACAGAATACGATTCGGTCTATATTTTGACTTTACTTTGCTCGTCTGCCGCGCCCGAATGGTTATGTATGATAAATCTCAAAGGTAAGCCATGTAACCTTCGGTATACTTGATTGCGCTATTCGTTAACGCTATGAAGATATTGCCGTAAATAATTTGTGGGTATCTGTCGGCCGGACCGGGCCGGAACTTGAGGGGGATATCATGACCGTCCGATCCGACCGCACCCTCGGAGTGCGTTGAATGGCGCCCGGCACCGCTGCCGCCTCCCTCCGGGTCCTGCTGGCCAACCGCTCCCGCCTTGATCGCGAGGGGCTGGCGGCACTGATCCGGCAGACCGATCCGACCATCTCGGTGACCGGCGCGGAAACCGCCAACCAGGCCTTCGCCGCGCTGTCGAACGCGGAATGCGGCGATGTCCTGGCGATCTCCGTCACACCCTGCTCCTTCGAGGATCTCGGCCGCATTGGCGACTTCCTGAAGGGCGGCGTGACGGCGCCCGTCGTCCTCATCATGACCAGCGTGGCCCCGGCCACGGCCGCCAGCCTGACCGGCCTTGGCGTGAAGGGCATCGTGCTGAGCTCGGCCTCCGCCGAGGTCCTGGTGGCGGCGATCCGCATGGCGGCCGGCGGCGACACCTACCTGCCGCCGGAGCTGGTCTATAGTCGGGCCCATGCCAATACCGAGGCCGGCGGCGCCCTCGACAATCTGACCCAACGCGAGGTCCAGATCATGGCGCTGCTTGGCGCGGGCCTGTCCAACAAGGAGATCGCCCGCCGCCTCAATGCCAAGGAGGCGACGATCAAGGTCCAGATCCACCGGCTGATGCGCAAGCTGGGGGTCGCCAACCGCACCCAGGCGGCCGTCCTCGCCTCCCGCCACGACCTGATCCAGGCCCAGGTGCTGGAAAACGCCGGCTAGCCCGCGACCGCGCTCGGTCTTGCAAAAACCCCTTTCTTTCCATAGCTTCGCGCTCGATTGCCGGTGGTCGGCGGGGCGTAGCTCAGCCCGGTAGAGTACCTGCTTTGGGAGCAGGGTGTCGCTGGTTCGAATCCAGTCGCCCCGACCAGCCGGCCGGATTTCACCAACCCCACCTGGGACGAGGGCACATGCAGGTTCGCATCTTCAAGCCGGCGCGCAACGCCATGCAATCGGGCAAGGGCAAGACCAAGGAGTGGGTCCTGCAATACGACGTCGCCGTGCGGCGCGAGGCCGACCCCCTGATGGGCTGGACCGCGACCGACAACACGCGCCAGCAGGTCACGCTGAAATTCGACACCAAGGAGGAGGCGATCGCCTATGCCGAGCGCGAGGGCTTCGCCTACACGGTCGAGGAGCCGAAGCCGCACCGCCTGCAGACGCGCGCCTATGCCGACAATTTCCGCTATGATCGTGTCGGCCGCTGGACCCATTGAGCCAGGAAAAACGACCCCGTAGCTCAGCTGGATAGAGCAGCTGCCTTCTAAGCAGCAGGTCGCGTGTTCGAATCACGCCGGGGTCGCCACTTCCGCAGGTAAGGCGCCAGGCATGCATCCCCCCTCAAGCTGTGGAGCAGCTTTCGAAACCGGGGCGGCGGGCCGCGCGATACCGGCCGCGCGATGACGTCTGCGGCGGACGACGGAGTTCCTCGTCCTGCGGCGCGTTACCTGCGCCGCCGCCGCGACCCGGCGCCCCGGCCGCTAAGCAATCGCGACGACCTCGTGATCGGCGCATCTCTGGCAGGACTGCTTCCCGCCGCATGGCTGCTGCCGGAGGCATGCTGGCCGCGCCTCTGCCGCCTGTTGGCCAGGACGCCCGTTGTCGACCGGCGCGCCCTGGCGCGCAACACGGAGGCCATCCGCCACTGCCTTGGCATAGATCCGACGCGGGCACGCGCGATCGCCGTCGAACTCCAGGCGGCGGTCTATGAATTGCGGCTGCAGAACTTGCGGGCCTTGGTCCCCGGCGCCTGGCGGCCGCAGATCACGCTGACCGGCGCCGAGCATCTGGATGCGGCGCTGGCCGCGGGTCGCGGCGCCGTTCTCTGGGTCGGGCATTTCGCCTTCAACAGCAACGTCACCAAGATGGCCCTGGCCGCATGCGGAAAGCCGGTCACGCATATGAGCCGGCCCGAGCATGGCTTCTCCAAGACCCGTCTCGGCGTCGCCCTGCTCAATCCGGTGCGCTGCGCGGCGGAGGATCGCTACCTCGACTCCCGCGTCGTGTTCGACCGGCACAATCCCGCAGCGGCCATGCGGCGGATGCTCCTTGTGCTGGATGAAAACCGCCTGCTGTCGATCACCGCCGGCGCGTGGGAGGGCAATGACCTGGCCGAAGCGGCCTTGCTTGGTGGACGGATCCGCATCGCCCTCGGCGCGCCACGCCTGGCAGCCCGCACCGGCGCTGCGCTGTTGCCCGTGTTCACGATACGCCGGCCGGATGGCGGATTTCGCGTCGCGGTGGAACCTCCGATCGCACTCCGGCCGGGTACGGATCGGCGCGACACGGCGTGCGCCGCGGCCGCGGAGTATTTGAAACGTCACGAACCTTGGATTGCCGCTCATCCGGATCAGTGGCGCGGCTGGAAGGAATGGCGGCCCGCATGAACGACCCCGGGATGCCGCCGGCCGGATTTGCCCTGACCGACACGGCGCGGGCAACCGCGCTCTCCGCACTGGCCGCTTGTGCCGAAAGCGGCGCGCCCTTGCCGGCGCCGGTCGCGCCGATCCTGGAGGCATGGTGCGCCGAATGGACCTCCCGCCCTGCAGCTGCCGGGCTCGTGGCCCGTCCTTGCCCGCTCCCCGCGCCGCTCTGGCATCTGCGGAAAATGTCCGAGCACGCCGCGGAAAGGGTGCGCGCCGCTTTCCATGCGCGCATGCTGGGTCACCTGCTGGCACCGCAGGTGGACGCGCTGCGGCCGGCGGTCACCATCCTCATTCCGGTCTTCAATCGCGCCGCCATGGTGATCGAGGCGGTCGAGAGTTGCCTGGCGCAGGATTGGCGTCCACTGGAGGTTCTCGTCGTGGACGACGGTTCGACAGACGACCCGGCCGCGGCGCTGCGTAATTTCGGCTCAACGGTCCGCGTTCAGCGGCAATCAAATGGTGGCGTGGCCAGCGCGCGCAACGCGGGCATCGCCGCCGCCCGCGGCGACTTCATCCATTTCCTCGACTCGGACAATCTGCTGGAGCCCGATGCGATCTCCGCGAAGCTCGCGGCCTTTCGCGTCGTTGCGGATGCCGAACTGTGCTTTGCAAGACATGTCACCGTGCTGCCAGACGGGTCCGCCGTCGCCGGGCCGCCGCCGGCGGGGAATCAGGATTGCCCCACGACCGATCTGCTCCGGGCCACCGTGCTGCGATATCCTTTCCTGATGTCGAGCGCCATGTTGCCGCGATGGGTGGTCCTGGCGGCCGATCGTTTCGACACTGACCTGCCGCGCACGGAAGATTTCCGCTACTGGTTCCGCCTTGCGCTGCGCGGCGCCAAGGCGGTCGCCGTCGACAAGCCACTGCTGGTGCGGCGGCGTCCGCCGGATTCCCTGCACAGCCGACGGCGGGCCGACAGCGGACCGGACATCGCAATGGCGCTGCGCAGCGCCGTCGACCTGATGCAGCACCCGCAATTCTGGGCGTATGTGCGCACCATGCTGAAACGCGCCCGCAGGAATCAGGACCGCCCGATCGCCGGAACATCCTCCGCGCTGGTCGAGAAGGACGTCGCGACCTTTCGTCGGCATGTCGCGCGCATATGCGCGGAGGCGCCATCCGGCGACCCCACGCCGCTACCGCTGCTGGCCATCCTGCGACATGAGCTGGGGCGGAGCGTGCGCTCTGCTGGGCCGTCCGCGCCGCTCAGCCGGCTGGCGGAAGACCTGGAGCCCCTGCTGACCCGCGCCACCGCCACGGCTCCAGGCCTCGCTCCGGCCGACATCCGTTACTGGCTCGCGCAGTCCGGCGCAGTCGCGAAGCGCGAAAACCTCTGCGCGATCATTTCCGCCCTGGCCCGCGGCATCGACGGCGAGGACGAACTCTGCCGCGCCACCGCCCTGGTCCTGCGTCTGCCGCCGCGACAGCTGAAGCGCTCCGCCGCACTCCGCCATCTGCGCATGCGCCACCGCCTCGGATCGGCGCTTGCGACGGCTTATCTGCGGGCGCGGATTTGGCTGCACGACCGGCTCGGATAGGCCGCAAAGACGCGGTGCGAGGAGTGGAATCGACGCCGGACACGCTCTACGATCAAGCCGATCCGGCCATGCGCGCGACTATGGTTAATACTGGCTGTATACGTTCCGGTAACCGGTCGGCGCGATAGTTGGCAGGAAGAATTGATGTGGAGGTCACTATGCGGGCTTTTGTGCTTTCAGGCTTGGTCGCGGCCGTTGCCGGCCTGTCCGGCTGCTCCCTCGACTACATCGCGCCCGAATTGCTGCCGGATCCCGCACGGCCCAGCGCCGCGCCGCGGGTCGCGGCCTATTACAGCCCGACGGATCATCGCGTGTTCTACGAGAACTCCGAGCGCGTCGAATATCCCGCGCGCTGATCCGGCGCGCATCCGCGACGCAACGGCGGCCCCGTGCCGGGCCGCCGTTTTCATGTCGGCGTCGCGGTTCAATTGCCCAAGCCTGATCCGCCCACCCGAAGCCCATCTCAATCTTCGGCGAGCCCGGCCTTGCGCAGTTCGCGGCCGAGACTTCCGCTCAGCCACAAGGCGTACATGCGCGCATCGCTGACGAGCGACCACAGCGGATAGCGGAAGGTCGCCGGCTTGTTGTGCTCCACGAAGAAGTGCGCGAACCAGGCTGGGCCGTAACCCGCGAACGGGATGGCGATGAGCCAGCCCCAGCCCTGCCCCGCGAGGAACAAGGCGAGGAACACCAGCACCAGCGTGCTGCCGAAAAAGTGCCAGCGCCGCGTCGCCGGCTTGCCATGCTCGCGCAGGTAGAACGGCCAGAACTCCACGTAGCTGCGGATGCGGTCCCCTTCCATCACTATTCGGCGGCCTGCTTGCCAGGACCGGGATGGGTCACGGCGCCATAGCGCGGCGAGGAGACCGTCTCCCCATAGCGCCAGATGGCGCCCGATTGGTATTGCGCCGGGCGCGGCTGCCAGGCCGCACGGCGCTGCACCAGTTCCGCGTCGGACAGCTCGACCTTGATCAGCGCCTGTTCCGCGTCGATCTCGATGATGTCGCCGTCGCGGAGCAGCCCGATCGGGCCGCCCAAAGCTGCCTCGGGCGCCACATGGCCGATGCAGAAGCCGCGCGTGGCGCCGGAGAAACGGCCATCGGTGATGAGGGCCACCTTCTGGCCCATGCCCTGACCGTAGATGGCGGCGGTCAGCGCCAGCATCTCGCGCATGCCCGGCCCGCCTTTCGGCCCCTCATAGCGGATGACAATGACGTCGCCGGCCTTGTAGGCGCGCTGCTGCACCGCCGCCGCGGCGTCCTCCTCGCGGTCGAAACACAAGGCCGTGCCCCGGAACCTGGTGCTGGCGAGGCCGGCCACCTTCACCACCGCGCCGTCCGGCGCCAGGTTGCCTTTCAGCACCAGCACGCCGCCATTCGGCGCCAGCGGATTGGAGATCGGCCGCACCACGTCCTGGTCGCCGCGGAACTGCACGTCCTTCAGGTTCTCCGCCATGGTCTTGCCGCTGACGGTCAGCGCGTCGCCATGCAGGAAGCCGCCCTCGAGCAGCGCCTTCAGCACTTGGGTGACGCCGCCCGCCTTGTGCAGATCGCTGGCGACATAGCGGCCGCCCGGCTTCAGATCGGCGATGTAGGGCGTGCGCTTCAGCACCTTCTCGATCTCGAAGATGTCGAAGTCGATCCCCGCCTCGTTGGCGATTGCGGGCAAATGCAGCAACCCGTTGGTCGATCCGCCGGTCGCGGCCACCACCGCCGCCGCGTTCTCCAGCGCCTTGCGCGTGACGATGTCGCGCGGCCGCAGGTCGCTTTTCAGCAGCCGCATCACCGCCTCGCCCGAGCGATAGGCGAAGGCCTCGCGCTCGGCGATCACCGCCGGCGGCGAGGACGAGCCCGGTAGCGCCAACCCGATCGCCTCGGAGACGCAGGCCATTGTGTTGGCGGTGAACTGCCCGCCGCAGGCTCCGGCCGAGGGGCAGGCGATCTTCTCCAGCGCGGTCAGTTCCTCGAGCTTCATCTGGCCGGATTGGTACTTGCCGACCGCCTCGTAGACGTCTTGCACGGTGACGTCCTTGCCGTGGAAATTGCCTGGCAGGATCGAGCCGCCATACATGAAGATCGCCGGCACGTTCAGCCGCACCATCGCCATCATCATCGCTGGCAGGGTCTTGTCGCAGCCGGCGATCGCCACCAGTGCATCGTAGCAATGGCCGCGCACCGAGAGCTCGACCGAATCCGCGATGGTCTCGCGGCTGACCAGCGAGGCCTTCATGCCGGAATGGCCCATGGCGATGCCGTCGGTCACGGTGATGGTGACGAATTCGCGCGGCGTGCCGCCTGCCGCGCTCACCCCGCGCTTGGCGATCTCCGCATGCGCCTTCAGCGCCGTGTTGCAAGGTGCGGATTCGTTCCAGCTCGACACCACGCCGACGAAGGGCCTGGCGATGTCCTGCTCGGTCAGGCCCATGGCGTAGTAGAAGGCGCGATGCGGCGCGCGCTCCGGACCCGCCTTCACATGGCGGCTGTCGAGTGACTCGTCTTTCTGGGTCATGGACGCTCCTCCCTGCCGCCACGATAGCGGCGACGGAGGCGCGGTCAATATGGCTGGCTACAAATCCCGCAAGCGCAGCAGGGCGATCTTGTGCACCTCGTTGAGCGCGGTGCGGAATTCGGTCTCCGGGCTGTTGTGGATGCGGTGCTCGAAGTTGTGCAGGATCTCTGCCCGCGCCTTGCCTTTCACCGCCAG
>JAEUKU010000354.1 GCA_016794075.1 Rhodospirillaceae bacterium | reverse complement strand
CGCCGTCGCGGGCACCGGGCGGTTCTGCTGCCATGGCTGCGAAGGCGCCTACGCCCTCATCAACAATCTTGGCCTCGGCCGCTACTACGAACGCCGCAGCCTGGACAACCCGGCCCAGCGCCCACGGCCGGACGAGACGCGCGCCGCCGCCGACCCGTCGGCCTGGGTCGTCGATCGCGGCGACGGCACCGCGCAATTGTCCCTGATGATCGAGGGCCTGCAATGCGGCGCCTGCGTCTGGCTGATCGAGCAGACGCTGCTGCGCGAGGCCGGAATCGTGCGGGCCCGCGTCAGCCTGTCGACCCGGCGCCTGACCCTCGCCTGGCGCAAGGGGGAGGCGGACCCGGCGGCGCTGATCGGCCTGGTGCAGCGGCTCGGCTATCGCCTGGTGCCCTTCGACCCGGCGCTGCTGAAATCCGCCGACGATGCCGAGAGCAAGGCCCTGCTGCGAGCGATGGCCGTGGCCGGCTTCGCCGCCGGCAACATCATGCTCTTCTCGGTGTCGGTCTGGGCCGGCCATGCCGAGGGCATGGCGGCCGGCACCCGCGACCTGTTCCACTGGATCTCGGCGCTGATCGCCATTCCGGTGATCTTCTATGCGGGCCAGCCCTTCTTCCGCTCGGCCCTGGCCGCGCTCGGCGCCCGGCGCACCAACATGGACGTGCCGATCTCCCTCGCCATCGTGCTGGCGCCCGCCATTTCGCTCTACGAGACCTTCAGGGGCGGCGAGCACGCCTATTTCGATTCCGCCGTCACACTGCTGTTCTTCCTGCTGATCGGCCGCTATCTCGACCGCCGGGCGCGGGCGCGGGCCCGGCTGGCGGCGGAGCAGCTGACCGCGCTCGGCGCCACCGCCGCGACGCTCCTGGAGGATGACGGACGCACCCGCGACGTGCAGCCGGGGTCGCTCCGCCCCGGCCAGCGGGTGCTGGTCGCCGCCGGCGCGCGGGTGCCGGTGGACGGGGTCGTCGAGAGCGGCACCAGCGACCTCGATCTCAGCCTTCTGACCGGCGAAACCGCGCCGGTCACCCGGCAGACGGGCGGCGAGGTCTATGCCGGCACGCTGAATTTGACGGCGCCGCTCACCATCGTCACGCGGCAGGCGGGCAGCGGAACGCTGCTGGCCGAGATCATCCGCCTGATGGAGGCCGCCGAAGCCCGCCGCGGCCGCTATGTGCAGATCGCCGACCGGGTGGCGCAGTACTATTCGCCGGTCGTGCATGCGACGGCGCTGCTGGCCTTCCTCGGCTGGACCCTGCTGGGCGGCATGGCCTGGCAGCCCGCTTTGCTCATCGCCGTGGCGGTGCTGATCATCACCTGCCCCTGCGCGCTGGCCCTCGCCGTGCCGGTGGTGCAGGTGGTGGCCAGCCAGCGCCTGATGAAGGGCGGCATCCTGCTCAAATCCGGCGATGCGCTGGAGCGGCTGCGCGACATCGACATCGTGGTCTTCGACAAGACCGGGACGCTGACCAGCGGCGATCTGCGCCTGGCGCCCGGCGTCGATCCCGCCTTGCTCGCGCGCGCCTCCAGCTTGGCGGCGGGCAGCCGGCATCCGCTGGCGCGCGCCATCCGCCGGGCGGCGCCCGAAGCGCCGGCGGCGACCGGCGTCGGCGAGATACCGGGGCACGGCCTGGAACTGCAGGTTCCGGAAGGCGTCTGGCGCCTGGGCAGCCACGCCTTCGTCGGCGTGGCCGATGACGGCAGCGCCACGCTGTCGCTGTGGCTCAGCGGGCCGGGCGTGCCGCCGACGCGCTTCGCCCTCGCCGACGATCTGCGCCCCGACGCGGCGGCGGCCGTGAGGCGGCTGCGTGCGGCCGGCTGCGCCATCGAGATCTGCTCCGGCGACCGTCCGGCCGCGGTCGCCGCCATTGCCGGGCGCCTGGGCATCGAGGATTGGCGCGCCGGCGTGGCGCCGGCCGGGAAGCTGCGCCACCTGCAGGACCTCGCCGCCCAGGGCCGCCGGGTGCTGATGGTGGGCGACGGGCTCAACGACGCGCCGGCCCTGGCCGCCGCGCATGTCTCGATGGCGCCGGCGACCGGAACCGACGTGAGCCAGGCCGCCGCCGACATCGTGTTCCAGGGCGCCTCATTGCTGGCGGTGCCCCAGGCGCTGGGGCTGGCCCGCGCGGCCGACAGGCTGATGCGGCAGAACCTGGCACTGGCGCTGTGCTACAATTTGGCGGCGGTGCCGCTGGCGGTCCTCGGCTATGTCACGCCGCTGGTCGCGGCCCTCGCCATGTCGTCCTCGTCGATCCTGGTGATCGGCAATGCGCTGCGCCTCGGAAGGGCAAAGGGACAATGACCATCCTGCTCTATCTCATTCCGGTGGCCTTGGTGCTGGGCGGGCTCGGCCTCGCCGCCTTCCTCTGGGCGCTGAAATCCGGCCAGTACGAGGACATGGAAGGCGCGGCCAACCGCATCCTGTTCGACGACGACGAGGACAGACCGAACGGGACGGATGGACCGCGCCCAGCCGGCCACGACCAATGAACGAATTGGTGGCGGAACCCGTTTCTACGCCAAAGGTCGAACCGCCGCCCTTTGCTGTTTTCTCCCCTGATTTTCTGTGCATTAATGATCGAAACAAAAGATCGCCAAACGCGCAAAGACGCGAACTCACAACGACATGAGGAGGAAACCATGACGGGCATTGACCGGGCGCAGTCGCGCCGGAAGTTCCTGAAGGCTGGCAGCGTCGTTGCCGGTGGCGCCGCTGCCTCGATCGCGGCTCCCGCCATCGTCTCGGCGCAGACTCCAATCGTGGTCAAGATGCAGTCGTCCTGGCCGGCATCTGACGCCTTCCACGAGATGGCCGGCCAATACGTGCAGCGCGTCGAGGCCATGTCCGGCGGCCGGCTGAAGATCGACCTGCTGCCGGCCGGCGCGGTGGTCGGCGCCTTCCAGGTCATCGACGCGGTGAATGACGGCGTCATCGACGCCTCGCACACCGTCGCCGTCTATTGGTACGGCAAGCACAAGGGTGCCTCCTTCTTCGGCACCGGTCCGGTCTGGGGCGGCAGCGCCGCGACCATGCTGGGCTGGTTCTACCAGGGCGGCGGCAAGGATCTCTACCGCGAGCTGACGCAGGACATCCTCGGCTTGAACATCGTCGGCTTCTTCGGCTTCCCGATGCCGGCCCAGCCCTTCGGCTGGTTCAAGAACCCGGTGACGAGCGTCAACGACGTCAAGGGGCTGAAATACCGCACCGTCGGCCTGGCCGCCGACCTGCTGCAGGAGCTGGGCATGAGCGTCGCGCAGCTGCCGGGCGGCGAAATCGTGCCGGCCATGGAGCGCGGCGTCATCGACGCCTTCGAGTTCAACAACCCGACCTCCGACATGCGCTTCGGCGCCCAGGACGTCGCCAAGAACTACATGCTCTCCTCCTACCACCAGGCGAGCGAGGCGTTCGAGTTCCAGTTCAACCGCGACTTCTTCGAAGGCCTGCCGGCCGACCTGCAGGCGATCCTGCAGCACGGCGTCGAAGCTGCCAGCGCCGGCAATCACGCCTGGGCCCTGAAGCAGTATTCCGACGACCTGCAAAAGCTGCAGAACGAGCATGGCGTGAAGGTCCTGCGCACGCCGCAGGACGTGCTGGACGCCCAGCTCGCGGCCTGGGACAAGCTCATCGACACGCTGGGCCAGGATCCCTTCATGAAGAAGGTCATGGACAGCCAGCGGAAGTTCGTGGAGACGGTCACTTTCTACGAACTGATGAACTCGCCGGATTACGTGCTTGCCTACAACCACTATTACCCCGGCAAGCTGGCGCTATAGTTGCACCTGGATGACGGTCCGCGACCCGGTTCGGCTGCGACGCCGCGCCGGGTCGTGGATTGTTTAGCAGCGGGGCTGCAAAGACCATGATGCGATTCGTTGAGTTCGCCGATCGGCTCTCCGCCTGGTTCGGCAAATCCTTCGCCTGGGCGATCATGGTGATGACGCTGGGCGTCGGCTACGAGGTCGTCGTCCGCCGGCTCCTGAACGCGCCGACCTCCTGGGCCTTCGACGTCTCCTACATCATGTACGGCACGCTGTTCATGATGGGCGGCGCCTACACCCTCTCGCGCAACGGCCACGTGCGCGGCGACTTCGTCTATCGCCTGTGGAAGCCGCGGACCCAGGCGATCGTCGAGTTCATCCTCTACATCCTGTTTTTCTTTCCCGGCGTAACGGCCCTGGTCCTGTCGGGCTGGAAATACGCGTCCCGCTCCTGGGCCTATGGCGAGGTCAGCGTGAACAGCCCCGCCGGGGTGCCGATCTTCCAGTTCAAGACCATCATCGTCGCCGCCGGAATCCTCCTCTTCGTCCAGGGCATCGCCCAGATGATGCGCTGCGTCATGTGCATGCGCGACGGCCACTGGACCCATGCCAGGGACGACGTCGAGGAAACCGAGGTCAAGCTGATGCGCGGCGAGACCGTCGAACTCATGGAAGGGCGGACCGCCGAAGCGATCGACGTGGTCGCGCCGACCGACGAAGGGGACCGTCGATGACCGACCCGCAGATCGCCCTGCTGATGCTGGGCATCTTCATCTTCATCATCCTGCTCGGTTTCCCGATCGCCTTCACCCTCATGGCGATGGGCGTCGGCTTCGGCTACTACGCCTATTTCGACGCCGACCGGATGTGGCGCAGCTATCATCGCGCGGTGGAGAGCGGCGCAGACGGCTGGACCTTGGTCGAAACCTGGATCGGCGGTCTATTCAACAACCGCATCTTCGACCTGTTCATCAACCAGACCTTCTCGGTCATGGCCAATGACGTGCTGACGGCGGTGCCCCTGTTCCTGTTCATGGGCTACATCGTCGAGCGCGCCAACATCGTCAACCGGCTGTTCACCACGCTCAGCATCGTGGCCCGCAATGTGCCGGGCTCCATGGCCGTCGCCGCAATGGTGACCTGCGCGCTGTTCGCCACCGCCACCGGCATCGTCGGCGCCGTGGTGACGCTGATGGGCCTGCTCGCTCTGCCCGCCATGCTGAAGGCCCGCTACGACACCAGTTTCGCCAGCGGCATAATCTGCGCCGGCGGCACGCTCGGCATCCTCATCCCGCCCTCGATCATGCTGATCGTCTATGCGGCGGCCTCCGGCGTCTCGATCGTCAAGCTCTATGCCGGCGCGCTCATCCCCGGCTTCCTGCTCGCGGGACTCTATCTCGTTTATATCGTGACGCGCTCGATCCTGCAGCCGCATCTGGCGCCGAAGCCGCCCAAGGACACGACGCTGCCGATGGGCCAGCTGCTCTGGCTGCTGCTGACCTCGTTCTTCCCTCTGGCGATCCTTATTCTCGCCGTGCTGGGCGCCATTCTGTTCGGCTGGGCGACGCCGTCGGAGGCGGCCGCGATCGGCGCCTTGGGCGGGCTGGTGCTCGCCCTCGCCTACCGCGCGCTCACCTGGCAGCGGCTGCGCGAATCCGTCTACCTGACCGTGCGAACGACGGCGATGGTATGCTGGCTGTTCGTCGGCTCCTGGACCTTCTCCTCGGTCTTCTCCTATCTCGGCGGCGAGCAGATCATCACCGAGTTCGTGACCGGCCTCGACATCTCGCCGCTCATGTTCCTGCTGCTGGCTCAGCTCATCATCTTCCTGCTCGGCTGGCCGCTGGAATGGTCGGAGATCATCATCATCTTTGTGCCGATCTTCCTGCCGCTGCTGCCGCATTTCGGCATCGACCCGTTGTTCTTCGGCATCCTGGTGGCGCTCAACCTGCAGACCTCGTTCCTGACGCCGCCCATGGCCATGTCGGCCTATTACCTGAAGGGCATCGCGCCGCCGACCGTGCAGCTCATGCAGATATTCAGGGGCTGCATGCCGTTCCTGGCGCTGGTTTTTGTCGCCATGCTGCTGATGTATGTCTTTCCGGATATCGTCTTCGTCCTGCCCGACTTGTTCTACGGACGCTGAGGCCACAAGCGCGGCATGACGGACCCGGCAGATTTCACCGCCCATGAAGCGCTCGCCCGGATGGCGCGCGGCGAGTTGCGCGCGAACGAACTGGTCGAGGCGCAGCTGCGGCGCATCGCGGCGAAGGAGCCGGAGATCGGCGCCTTCGCCTTCCTGGACGCGGATATGGCGCGCCAGGCGGCCAAGGCGGTCGACGCCCATCGCGCCAGCGGCCGCCCGATCGGCGGCCTGCACGGGCTTGCCGTCGGGGTGAAGGACATCATCGACACCGCCGACATGCCGACCGAGAACGGCACAATCATCGATGCCGGCCGACGCCCCGGCAAGGACGCCACCATCGTGCGCCGCCTGCGCCAGGCCGGCGCCATCGTCATGGGTAAGACGGTGACCGCGGAACTCGCCTCGATGGGGCCGGGCAAGACCCGCAATCCGCACGATCCGGGCCGGACCCCGGGCGGCTCCTCCTCCGGCTCGGCCGCGGCCGTTGCCGCGGGAATGGTGCCGCTGGCCATCGGCACCCAAACCTTCGGGTCGGTGATCCGGCCGGCCTCGTTCTGCGGCGTGGTCGGCTTCAAGCCGAGCCACGGCCTCGTCCCGCGTACCGGCATGCGGGTGCATTCGCGCGAGCTGGATACGGTCGGCGTCTTCGCCCGCGACGTGGCCGATGCGGCGCTGCTGGCCGATGCGCTGGCCGGCCACGACCCGGAAGATGCCGACACCCGGTTGCTGCCGCCGCCGCGGCTGCTCGAGATCGCGATGACGGAGCCGCCGGTGACGCCGTCGCTGGCCTTCGTGAAGACGCCGGTCTGGGACCGCGCCGAGCCTGCGACGCAGGAGGGCTTCGGCGAACTGGTCGCGGCGCTGGGCGACACCTGCACCGAGGTCACCCTGCCCGAACTCTATGAGGAAGCCCTGGGGGCGCTGAAATCGCTGATGCAGGCCGGCATGGCGCGCGGCCTCGCCGCCTATTATCGCAAGGGCAAGGAACAGCTGAGCCCCGCTTTGCGCGGCGTCATCGAGGAGGGATTGAAGGTCACTGCGGTCGACTACCTGACTGCGCGCGATTGGCGCGAGGCGCTCGGCAACGGGCTCGAGCAATTGTTCGACCGTTACGACGCGATCGTCACGCCGGCGGCGAACGGCGAGGCGCCGCGAGGCCTGGACTCGACCGGCGATCCGGCGTTTAGTGGCCTGTGGACCCTGTGCGGCGTGCCCGCCATCAGCCTGCCGCTGCTGACCGGGCCAAACGGGCTGCCGGTCGGCGTGCAGCTGGTCGGGCGGCGCGGGGAGGATGCCAGGCTGTTGCGCACCGCGCGCTGGCTGACGCGCCGGATCGAGGCGCAGGCGTGATGCACCGGACGAAGGGAGCTGACCCATGCTCGATGTCATCCTGAGGATTGCGGCGCTGGCGGCCTTCGTCGCTTCGCTGGCGGTGCTGGTGATCTTCGTCCCCGAGCCGGACCTCGTCGTGGTCCTGCTTCTGGTCGCCGCGATGGCGATCTATGACTTCCTGCTGCGCCCAATCCTGGCGAACAGGCGTCGCCGCGGCTAGATCATCCCGGCTTCCAGGCTTGCCGCCATTGCGGCGCCCAGTTCCTCGCATTCGCCGACGAAGCGCTCGTCGAACGCGCCGCGGCAAACCAGCGGTGGACGCGCCAGCCGCCAGCGCAACCCTGTGGTGATGGATTCGATCGCCCGCCTGGTGCCGGTGCCGTCATGGCCGGCGCGGATATAGAAGGCGAAGGGCTTGCCCTCGGTCTTCTCCAGGCAGGGATAGTAGATGCGGTCGAAGAAGTCCTTCATCGCCCCGCTCATATAGCCCAGGTTCTCGGTGGTGCCGAGGATGAGCGCATCGGCCCATTGCACGTCCTGCGGGCCGGCTTCGAAGGGCGTCAGCGCGCGCATTTCGATCCCGGCGATGTCGGGACTGCCGGCACCGCGCACGACGGCGTCGCGCAGGCGCCGGGTGTTCTCCGAGGGGATATGCGCGACGATCAGGAGATGCTTGGCCATGACGACGAGCCTAGCTGCTCCCCCCGCATGCCGCCTAGCCCGCGTGAACGTAGCGTCCGGGTGCGTCCTCGACCGGCGCAAATCCGGCGGCTGTATTGCCCATGCTGGGCGGCCGCACCGGCCGGCCTGAATGCGTCGCCAGCCAGGCCTGCCAGGCCGGCCACCACGAGCCGGATTGCTTCGGCGTCTCGTCCGCCCAGCGGTCGGGGTCGACATAGGGGTCGCCCTCGCGCCGACCGCCGATTCGGAAGTGCCGACCGGGATGCCCGATCTCGCTGACGATGCCGGCATTGTGGCCGCCGCTGGTGAGCAGCAGGGTGACGTCCGTATCGGCCAGCCGCGCGATCTTGAACACCGAGCGCCACGGCGCCACGTGATCGCGTTCAGTGCCGACGGCGAAGATCGGCACATGGATGTTGTCGATCGAGACGACGCGGTCATCCACCCGCATGCGGCCGTCGGCCAGGTCGTTGTCGAGGAACAGGTGGCGCAGGTATTCGCTGTGCATGCGATAGGGCATGCGCGTCTGATCGGCATTCCAGGCCATCAAGTCGTTCATCGGCGTGCGCTCGCCGCTGATGTAGTCTTTCAGCATGCGCGACCAGATGAGGTCGTTGGAGCGCAGCAACTGGAAGGCGCCCGCCATCTGCTTGGTGTCGAGGAAACCCTGCTCCCACATCACGTCTTCCAGGAACGTCACCTGGCTCTCGTCGATGAACAGGGTGAGCTCGCCCGCCTCGGTGAAATCCGTCTGCGCCGCCAGGAGGGTCATGCTGGCCAGTCGATCGTCGCCGTCCCGCGCCATCGCCGCTGCCGCGAGGGCGAGCAGCGTGCCGCCGAGACAATAGCCGGCGGCGTGGATCTTGCGCTTCGGGCAGATCGCGCCGACGGCGTCGAGCGCCGCCATGACGCCAAGCCGGCGATAATCCTCGAGGCTGAGCTCGCGATCCTCGTAACCGGGGTTCTTCCAGGAGATCATGAAGACCGTGTGGCCCTGCTCGATCAGGTATCTCACCAGCGAGTTCTGCGGCGAGAGGTCGAGGATGTAGTATTTCATGATCCATGCCGGGACGATCAACACCGGCTCCGGATGCACCTTGCCCGTCGCGGGCGTGTACTGGATCAACTCGATCAGCCGGTTGCGGAAGACCACCTTGCCCGGCGTCACCGCCACGTTCTCGCCGACGCGGAAGGCCTCGGCCCCGACCGGCTTCTGACCCAGGGCGGCGCGCTGCCAGTCCTCGATGAAGTTCTGCGTTCCCCGCACCAGGTTCTGACCGCCCTGCTCCACCGTCTTGCGCAGCGTGACCGGATTGAGGAAGGGAAGGTTGCTGGGCGAGACGACGTCGAGCAGCTGGCGCGTGACGAACTCGACCACCTGCTCGTGATGGCGCGAGACGCCGCGCACGCCGGTGGTGGCGTTGTACCACCATTGCTGCTGCAGCAGGAAAGCCTGGTAGATGAGGTTGAAGGGCGGCTGGCGCCATTCCGGCTCGGCGAAGCGGCGGTCCTGCGCCAACGGCTCGATGCAGGGGGTCTTGCCGTCATGCCCGATGGCGCAGCGCGCGGCGTAATGGGCGAAGCGGGTCCATTTGCGCGCCACCTTGCGCAGCAACTGGAGGCGCTTGCCCGGCGCCAGGGCCAGGTGCAAGGCCCAGTCCGAATAGGCGGCGAAGAGTGAAACCGGCGAGATGCCGGCGGTCGCGCGGGCGATCGCCGCGTCCACCAAGCGGTCGAGCGGGAAATCGGTGGGATCGGGCAGGTCGCCGTCGACGGCTCCGAGCTGCGTCATCGCCAGCTCCGGGGCCTCCCTAGCCGCCACGGCCTTGCCGGTCGCGGCCGATTGCCGCGCCGGGAGCGCGACCCGCGGCTCCGGCGTCGAATCTCCCACCGACGGCGCGCGGGAGCCCCGGCGCCGTCCGGCGGTTTTCGTCGAAGGTCTTGATACCATTGGCTATCTCGGAACGGGAAAACGAGCGTCACCCTCAATATGGGAACGCGCCGGCGAAATCCCCAGGCCGTATGCCGCAGCGGCGGCGGCGCGCTACGCGGCGGCCGGCATCACCGCTTCCAGCAGCTGGCCGCGGGTGAAGGGCTTGTAGAGGATGGAATCGGCGCCGAGCTTCTGTGCGATTTCGAGGAAGTCGAGCTGCATGCGCGGGCTGCCGCCGGAGATCACCACCACGCGCGGCGCGTTGGTCAGCGACTTGATCTCGCGCAGCACGTCGATGCCGTCCTGATGCGGCATGAAGATGTCGGTGATCACCACGTCGGGATCGTTCCGCCTGCAGGTAGCGAGTCCTTCGCGGCCGTCCCTGGCCGAGACCACCTCGAAGCCCGCGCGCCGCAGCATCAGGCAGACCAGCTCGCGCACCTGGGTATCGTCGTCGATAATGAGCGCCAATGACATGTTATCCGGCCCTTTGAGGTCGCCCGCCACCCGGTAACAGGCTTAGGTCGCCAAGCTTGAGATTTGGTTAGCACCGCGCCGCTCTGCGCCGCGCTTCCGCCTCATACGTAAGTGTGGTCGCGCCATGCCGATGCTCAATCCCGCCTTAAGGGAGTCGCGGCTAGTATCGCGCGGGGAATTCCCGGTCATTTGACGGAATGGCCGACCAAGCGCTGCGACGGAGGACACTGATGCGCATCACGGCCGTTCTGTTTGCCGCCAT